>CAZEGG010000089.1:0-11067 GCA_964511755.1 uncultured Desulfobacteraceae bacterium
TCTTTTGCCATGAGCAATAGTGCAAGGTCAAAAGACTGAAATTAATAAGTATTATTGCTGAGAGCACGAGACGAGGAGGATAAAAAGTGGCCCTGACGAAAGAAAAGATCATCGGCAGCATTTATCATCAGGTTGGACTGAGCAAGAATCGTTCCAGGCTTGTCGTCGAGACGCTTTTTGAGATCATGAAGCAGACTTTGGAGCAGGGAGAAGACCTCCTGGTCAGTGGTTTTGGCAAGTTCGTGGTGAAGGAAAAATCAGCCCGGAGAGGGAGAAACCCTCAGACAACGGAGGATCTCCAACTGAGGGCCAGAAGAGTGGTAGTTTTCAAGACTTCCGGCGTCCTGAGAAACAAAGTGAACGATGGTTCTAAAGACTGACGATAAAAGCTTCCTCGAATCCCATAGCCTCCAGTCTTTTTTCCATCCTCCCTGCCTGCTGCAAGGTGGGAGATTTCGACACCCTTAACCGGTAAAGAGGGATGCCTTCAGGCGTCTCAAAGACAGTAATCTGCACAAAGTGAAACAACACCTTTAACCGATTCGCCAGCCTCAAAGCGTTCTGTCTCTCGCGAAATGCCCCCACCTGTACGGTAAAGTTTCCTTTTGCAAGGTCCCTTGCTTCAACGACCGCCTCTTTCCCGAATTTGGAATCATGTTCCCCCACTTGTCTTCCCAGGGCCTCTATCCGCACCTTTGCAACGCCTGGACCGATCAAACCAATATCCCTGGCGGCGGAGTAGGAAAGGTCAATGATCCTCCCTTTTATAAAAGGGCCACGGTCATTTATCCTTACAACCGTCTGTCTTCCGTTTTCCAGATTCCGGACCTGCACGTAGGTCCCAAGAGGCAGTGTTTTGTGTGCCGCGGTCCTTTCGTACATATTATACGCCGTTCCACTGGCCGTGGGTTTTCCGTGAAAATCCTTCCCATACCATGAAGCCTTGCCTGTCTGAACAAAACCAATGGAATTAGGAAGTGGATAATACCGCTCTCCGTTGATGATATAGGGTTTGAAGCTCGCGCCTTGTTTCCCGGGTGATACAACAACTGTCTTGTTCCCAGGCGACGGCGCCCATACAACATGATCCCGTCTTGGTCCGGCGCAGGAAAAGACGAAGATCAGCAGGACCAGAGGTACGGGGAAAAAAGATTTATTCACGTGCGTTCCCTCTCGGTTGAGCATGCAAAAAAGGCAGGCATCATGTTCATCACCAGCGATTCGTCCATCCAGGGTTCTCCCGTCTGGAGGGGAAAAAACCCTCCTCCATCGCTGGTATTGCAGGTATCATGCCGACAATAGTAGCAGCGAGCCCATTTTTTTCAACTTTTTTCAACCCGATTTCTCATATTTCGATTTTGCTTGACACTCTTGTGAAATTTTTCTAAAGTCCCAATATAATTATATTGTAGTCATAATGTAATTACTTTCTCCAATCGAGGAAGTGTACAATCACAAGAGAACAAATCACTTCGGGCCAGTTGCGGAAAGGAGGCTCCATGGACTTAGCAAATAAGACCGCTGTTGTGACAGGAAGCAGTCGCGGAGTGGGAAGAGCTGTTGCGCTGGGATTTGCTGCTGAAGGCGCCAATGTGATCATCAATTATACGTCGAACCGGGACGCGGCAAACGAGGTTGTTGACATCATTACGGGTATGGGCCGCCGGGCAGTCGCTGTAAAAGCCGATGTGGCACGGAAAGATGAAGTCGAGTTCCTCTTCGGGAAAGCCCTGGACGCCTTCGGCAAAATAGATGTTCTGGTAAATAACGCCGGTTTCACACGCCCGGCGCTCATGCTCAAGATGACCGAAGAACAATGGGATCAGGTGGTTGATATTCATATGAAAGGAGCATTTCTCTGTGCACAGGCTGCCGGGAAGCACATGAAAGAACAGCAGAGCGGCAAAATCATTAACGTCACATCGGTTGCCGGTCTTGTGGGCACTGTTGGTCAGATCAATTACAGCGCGGCCAAGGGGGGCATCATCAGCATGACCAAATCCATGGCAAGGGAGCTTGCCAGATACAATGTGTGCGTCAACGTTATCTCGCTCGGTATCGTGGCAACCGACATGACCGAGAAAATCCGCACCGATGAAAAGCTCAAGGAAATCTACATGAACAGGATCCTGCTCAAGCGGTTTGCCGAACCGGAGGATATCTCTCCAGCCTTTGTCTTTCTGGCGTCGGATGCCAGCAACTACATCACCGGCCAACTCCTCTGCGTGGACGGAGGCTACGGCATGATCTGAAAAATTGGGCGACGGGTCGAACCTTTCGCCACTCGACCATTCCAAATCATTCGAGAAAAAACAAGGAGGCAAAAGATGGCGACAATACCGGAAAAAATTCTGACATGGCAAATGGTCCAACCGACGGTACGCGACAGAGAGACAGGAGAGGTAACCCCGGGAAAGATTGAAAAAGCAGAACTTCCCGTGCCCGCACTGGGGCCGGGGGAGGTCCTGGTGGAGGTGGCCGGATGCGGAGTCTGTCACACGGACCTCGGGTACTTTTATGATGGCGTTCCGACGGTCTCCAAGCCTCCTCTGACGTTGGGGCATGAGATCGCGGGCACTGTTGTGGCCGGGGATGAGGCATGGATCGGGAAGGAGGTCATCATTCCCGCGGTCATGCCGTGCCGCCAATGTATTCTCTGCAAAACAGGGCGGGGAAACCGATGCCTGAACCAGAAAATGCCGGGAAACAGCCTGGGGATCTACGGCGGATTTTCCAGTCACATCCCCGTTCCCAGCATTGATCTCTGCGAAGTGAAAGAGCGGGGAGAGTTGCCCCTCTCGCATCTGGCGGTGGTAGCCGACGCCGGCACCACTCCATATCAGGCTGCCAAGCGGGCCGATCTGCAACCCGGCGACAACGTGGTCGTCATAGGAATTACCGGCGGGGTCGGACAATACGTCGGCCAGATCACAAAAGCCCTCGGAGCCAAAACTGTCGTGGGTATCGCCCGCAATCAGGAAAAGCTCGACAGGGCCCTGAATTACGGTGCTGATTTCGTGATCAACTCGACGGATAAGGATGCAAAGGCCATATCCAAGGAGTTCAGAGGCCTTTGCAAAGGGAACGGCCTCCCCACCTTCGGATGGAAGATTTTCGAGGTAACAGGAGTTAAAGCAGGGCAGGAAATCGGCCTTGCACTCGTAGGTTTTGTGGGAAAATTGGTTGTTGTGGGATTCGGCCTCGGCAAGACGGAATATGCTATCGGCCGGCTCATGGCCTTTGATGCGGAAATTATCGGCACGTGGGGCTGCCTGCCTGAATATTATCCCATCGTCATGGATATGGTCCTGGATAAGAAGATCGATATCGGACCGTTCGTGGAGACACGGCCCATGAGCTCTATTGTGGAAACCTTTGAAGAAGTGCACAAAGCAGGATCTCCTGCCAAACGCATTGTCCTGACCCCTGACTTTTAGCGGAGCGCTTCCGGAAGCAGACAGGAAGCGACGGGACAGGAGATTTTTTGATCACCCTTGGTGAAAATAAAGAACAGAATAAGAAGGAGGGAAAGAATCATGAGTCTGGAATGGATGCCGAGAGACAATGAAAAGAAGGATCACCTGCTGCATACGGAAGTCCACTGGGGGACCGAGCCGCCGTGCGTGGTCTACGAAAAGAAACCCCTGACGGACCCGGCGGGGAAGGTAGTGGACGGTCTTTACGTAGCCTGGATCCGCCTCAATAACCCGAAGCAGTATAACTCTTACACTACTGAAATGGTAAAGGGTGTCATAGCCGGTTTTGAGAATGCCTCTCTTGACAGGAGTGTTGTTGCGGCCGTTTTCACCGGCACCGGGCCCTACTCTTTCTGCACGGGTGGGAATACGAAGGAATACAGTGAGTTTTACAGTCTCCGGTCCGATGAATATGGACAGTACATGGAGCTCTTCAACCACATGGTTGACTCGATCCTTGCCTGCAAGAAACCCGTCATCTGCCGGGTGAACGGGATGAGAGTCGCCGGCGGCCAGGAGATCGGAATGGCCTGTGACATAGCGATTTCCTCGGACCTGGCCCTGTTCGGGCAGGCTGGCCCGCGGCATGGATCGGCGCCCGACGGCGGATCATCCGACTTCCTTCCCTGGTACCTCGGGATTGAAGATGCCATGTGGAACTGCATCTCCTGCGAAATGTGGTCGGCGTACAAGATGAAGATGAAGACCCTCATAAGCAAGGTGGTACCCGTGCTGAAGGTTGACGGGAAGTGGGTAAGGAACCCCATGATCGTTACCGACAAATACGTGGAAGACGGGGAGATCGTGTACGGCGAATTCAAGGGAGGGGATGAGCTGAAGGAGGCCCGTGCCTTTGTGAAGGAACACCAGCCCAACGCGGATTTCGAACTTCTTGACAAGGAAGTGGACAAGATTGTGTGGACCTTTGCGAATCTGTTTCCCGGCTGTCTGATCAAGTCCATCGACAGCGTGCGCGCCAAGAAGAAATTCTTCTGGGATTATTCCAAGAATTACAACAGGCATTGGCTCGCGGCCAACATGGGCGGGGAGGCATTCCTCGGCTTCGGCGCGTTTAACACCAAGAAGATCACCGGCAAAGATACCATAGACTTTCTGAAATTCCGCCAGAACATTGCCGAATGCAAGAGGTGGGATCTGGACATGTTTGCCGAGGTAATGGGCAAGCCGCAGGAATAATCATTTCCGAGCATCGTCAACCGTTCATGGCAGGCCGGGGGCTTTCAACGCCCGGCCTGCCATTTTTCTCTCTGTTCTCTCTGATTCCCTGAGGAAAGGAGCACAAAACATGAGCTACGAATTCATCGAAACCCGATTTGAAGAAGGCCTCGCCACCATAACTCTGAACAGGCCGCCGGTCAACATCCTCAATATAGCCATGATGCAGGAAATCAACCACTGCCTCGAGTCCCTGCAGGGCGAGAAGGATCTCAAGGTGGTTCTCTTCAACGCAAAAGGAAAGTGCTTTTCCGCCGGCGTAGATGTGGGAGAGCATATGGGAGACCTTGCCCCCAAGATGATAAGGGCCTTTCACAGGATATTCCGACTCATGGACAGGCTCGGTGCCATAACCGTTGCCTCCGTCTTTTCTTCGTGTCTCGGAGGAGGATGCGAGCTGGCAGTCTTTTGCGACCTGGCGATCGCGGCTGAGAACAGCAAGATCGGGCAGCCGGAAATCCAGGTAGGGGTTTTTCCGCCGATTGCCGCCTACATCATGCCCCGGATCATGGGACGGAAAGACGCCCTGGATCTCATCCTTTCGGGCAGAATCATATCCGCCCTCGAAGCACGGCAGATGGGATTGCTCAACAAGGTGGTTCCGGATGGGGAATTGGAAGCGGAGACAGATCTTTTTATAAAGCCCTACCTGAAACTGAGCGCTGAGGTTCTCCGAAAAACAAAGAAAGCTGTTACCGCGGGCTTGCGGGATGACCTTGAGCCCGCCCTCGACGCAATTGAGAAGATCTATCTCGATGAACTCATGAAAACGGCAGATGCGCAAGAGGGACTGAAGGCCTTCCTGGAAAAGAGGAAACCGATTTGGGAGAATGAATAAGGACCCCTTGGATTTGCCGAAGAGCGACTTATATTGTACCATTGGAAAAAGGACAGGCCATGCGTATTCATGGCCAAGTTTTGCCCGGATACGCGAAGCGTGACTGCAAAAGGAACTTCGGCAATTCAATTGAAGAGAGGGACACAGTATGGGCTCAAGAAATTACTACGAAGTACTCAACCTTCCCAAAGAGGCGGGACAGGAGGAAATCAGGGAAGCCTACCGGAAACTGGCCCTCCAGTATCATCCTGACCGGAATCGCGACAACCCCGCCGCTACTTCCCGGATGAAAGAGATAAACGAGGCATACGCTGTTCTCTCCGATCCTCAGAAGCGCAGACAATATGACGGGCTCTGGAGCACATACGGTTCCTCCGCCCATGATCATTTCAGAAACACCTATTCCGAACAAGACATATTCAGAGGCTCCGACATCCAGGAGATTCTGGACCAGCTCAGCAGGGCATTCGGCTTCCGGGGATTCCATGACATTTTCCGCGAGGCGTACGGCCCGGGATACCGCTCATTTGAATTTCGGAGGCCGGGAGCTTTCGGGCGGGTGTTCGTCTCATCACTCGGCAGCAGGCAGGGAAACCGAAGGCCTTCCACCTTGCAAGGAATGCTGGGCAGGCTGGTCAAGTACGGCATCAAGAAGAAGTGGGGCATTGAAATCCCCGAGAGAGGAAAAGACCTTCACGACATTGTCACCATCTCTCCCGAGCTCGCAGTGCGCGGCGGGAAGTTCACGTACCTCAACAGGAGTGAACAAAGAGAGTTGCTTGTCACGATCCCGCCGGGGATCCACGCGGGACAGCGCATCCGCCTAAAACGTTTGGGGAGTCAAGGAAGGGGAGGCGGAGAACCGGGAGACCTTTTTCTGCGGGTTCGCGTGAGATCAGCGTTTTTCCAGAAATTGCGGGATGTTTTCGATCAGTTGCTGGCATATCTGCCGATCAAGACCCATTGATTATGAAACGCCTGTGTTTTATTTTGTTTTTGGGGGTGGGAAATAGAGAGTGAACGTCGTGCCCCCGGACTCACAGCAGTCATTTTCGGTGGCGCAAAACCGGCATTCACTGATCCTGCCGGGACAGCGGTCCTCTCCTCCGGAAATGAACCGGCACCGTGAAGATTCCATCTTTATGGTGAAATTGAACCGCTCGGAGAAGATCTTCATGCGGAGAAGATCAGCCCCCTTTCCTCCCGCGTTAAACCCGAAAGGCTTGCCCGTCCGGTAGTCGGCCGTTTCCTGGGTCGAGAAGAAACCCTCGAAAATGCGACGCTGCGCTTCTTCCACGATTCCTACCCCGCAGTCCCGGACCAGGAAGTTTGTCCCCCTCCCCTCCTTGCGGACGACCAGTTCGATCCTGCCTTCGTCCGGGGTATTCTCTATGGCGTTTCTGATCAGGCCATCGACAACCTTTCGCAATATGGTTGGAGGGATCAGCACGGCCGGCGCCTTTTCCATCTGTTCCGTCACCCGCACCTGTCGTTGGATAAACAATGGCCGGAGTTCCTTCAGCCGTTGTCGGACAAAATCATGGAGAAGAATTTCCTCGTTCTCTTCCGGGGTCTCTCCGAACAAATCATCGATCCTCTTCCTTATTCGTTCAGCCAGCGTTACATTCCGTGACTCCTCCTCCACCAGGACCGCAAGTTCATCCTTGCATTCTTCCAGCAGCAGGATGAGAAGATCGTGTACCTGGTAATGATTCTCCCCCATGATATCACTCACCTGATACTGAATATCCACAACTCGCTCCAGATTCCTCCTCATCCTTTCAATATTCTGCTCCCACGCTCTGTCGGGGAGGGTTGCGAGAGTGCGTTCAAGAATCTTAATGGAGCCAGCAAGGATGGAGACCGGGGTCTTTAATTCGTGGGAAAGATGGTGAATAACTTTATCTTTTGCTCGGTTCAGACTTCTCACTTCATTGTAGGCGCTCTTGAGTTCGTTATTCACTCTCGCATTCTCCACTGAAAGGGCTACCGCACCGGCTATGGTGTTCAGGAGTTCGACATCTCTCTGCTCAAACGAATCTTGTTTTTTGTTGAGAGCACAGAGGGCGCCGATGATCCGATCGCCGCTCCTGAGGGGCACCAGGGCCAGGTTTCGGGTCTTGTAGCCCAGTCTTCTGTCCCTTTCCCGGTGAAGTGCGGCATCCTCGGAGGTGTCGGAGACAACGATCGGCTTTCCGCTTTTTATGACTTTGCCCGCCACCAGCTCATCCATCCTGAAACGAATTTTCTTGACCCTCTTCTGGGTAGCCCGGTCATCATAAGCTGCGCCGAGCACAAACAGTTCCTGCTTTTCCTCATCCAGCAGAATGGTGACGGACCCTTCGGTCTCGAGGTTCCGCTTGACTTCATCATCAACATAATCAAGGAGCTCTTCCAGGTCGGGATATTCGGGGAGCGCGGTGCTGATACGCAATATGGTCTCATTGATTCCCGCAATCCTCTTAAGTTCGGTAATGTCCCTGAAAACCACGAGCAGGCCGGCCTGCTCATATTCAGATCTCTCATAGTAGGCTATTCTCACGACCACATCGAGAATGCGTCCCTGCCGGGTGATGCGCTTCGTCTCCCGGCGAAGCTGGGACTTCTCCTCAATGACCCGGCTGATGTCTTCATCTGCTTCACGTCTCAATTCCGGCGGGACAAAAGGAATTTTCTCTCCTTCCGTTCCCTCGAACGTCCACCCGAAAAGGCGTATGAATCCGGGATTGAGGTAGCGGACTCTCTGATCGAGACTGAGAACAGCAAGAGGGTACGGAACAAAATCAAGGACCGCATTGAGTCTTCTCCGGGTCCGCAAGAAGGCCTCTTCCACCTTCTTTCGGCTTGCAAGCTGTTCTTCCAGTTCCTGCACCCGGCGTTCTAATTCTTCATAGGTGAGTTTCTTGCTCACGAATTACCTTTCGATTAAGGGTTCTCTTCCCATTCATCGAGCAGTCCGGCAAATCTTCTCAGGATACTCGAACTCTCCGGTGTCTCCCTGCAGTTCATCAATATTGTATCAGGGTCTCTTTTTTCCCTGACGAGTTTATCGCGGTTGTATTGAATATACGCGCGCATGATGTCCGCATCAAACTCGGGGTGAAACTGGAGCCCCCAGACTCTCCCTCCAAATACGAACGCCTGATTCGCATCCAGGTCGCTGTACGCGAGCCTGGTTGCCTCAGGAGGAAGGCTCAGCACCGTCTGAGAATGGCTTACCTGTGCCTTCAGAGCGGTCTCAGGTTCCCTGAGGAGTCTGTCTCCTGCCGCCTCTTCAGTTCTATACACCTCGACGGTCCCCACTTCTCTTCCTTTGGGATTGTCTCCCACCCTTCCGCCAAGTGCATAGGCAAGCAACTGGTGTCCGTAGCAGATTCCAAGAATCGGCACATGCACCGCAAAGGCATCCTGCAGCCATGCCGTAGTGTTTTCACTCCATTCGTGATGGTCTGTAACCATTGCATGGGAACCGGTAATCACAACACCGGCCGTCTCTTCCGGATTCGGCAACGATTCCCCCTCGGAAACATCCGCCATCACTGCGGGAAATCGTGTCATATGCATGCCGGAAATGATCCATTGTTCGAAATCCCCCCGACGAGCACGAAGAGAGGAAAACGTGCTTCCTGTCTTTATGACGAGTATTTTTTTCATAATTCAAAAGGTGATCAACCGGACCGCTCCCCATGAAGCCATAGTGTCCCCCAGGATGGCAACTCCTCCGAAAATTCCCGGGATATTTCCAGCAACTGAAGCAACGCTCTCGAGATCCTTTTTCTCCATGATGGTATTCGCCAGGGCGGTTGCCGCACTGTCGGCCAGCACAGCCGATGGGGCGAGAATACTCACTGCATGGGAAATACCCATGCTCAGGGAGTGTCCCACCCTTCCCGAAGAAGTACACACTCCGAGAGGCATCTGCTCCACGGGGATGCTCATTCCGATACGCCCGCTCAGAGGAGAATCACCGGCCAAAATAGACACCGTAACGGGTCGTTCAGCCTTCAGATAAATGTCTCCCCCATTCTCGACTATGACCTCGTTGGTATATTCCAGCAGTCCTTTTCCAACGTACTGGGCAATCGCGCCCGCAACTGCGGCCATGGGCCCGACACCTGCCTTTCCGGAAGATGCAATCATTTCTCTCACAAGGGGAGGAGCATAGGAATCAGGGGTAAGCGGCCGAAGGCTTGTCTCGAAGAATGGGTGAGTTTTTAAGTAGCTCTCGATCTCATAACGGCATTGAAAAACAAGATCCCGTGCCTTCTGTTCGAGATCCAGACCGGCGCTTATCCACAGATCCGTTTCCTTGACGCGGACGCAAAAAGAATGAAGCCCGCGTGCCCGAACCTTGCTGCGGTAGGCGCGCTTTTCGTAGACATGTTGCATAGATCACCGGCTCTCATTCCTGTTATTCCCACTCGATAGTGCTCGGCGGCTTTGAAGAAATATCATACACAACTCTGTTGACCCCCTTAACGCTGTTGATGATCCGGTTTGAAATCCTGGCCATTACTTCATACGGGATCCGCGACCAATCTGCAGTCATGGCATCCAGGCTGTCCACGACCCTGACAGCGACCACGTGCTCGTACGTCCGCTCGTCGCCCATGACGCCGACCGTCCTGACGGGGAGAAGGACCGCAAAGGATTGCCATACCTTCTCGTAGAGATCCGCCCTGCGGATCTCTTCCTGAACAATAAGATCCGCGGAGCGCAGTATTTCAAGCCGGTCTCTCGATATTTCTCCGAGGATTCTGACCGCAAGACCCGGGCCGGGGAAAGGCTGCCGCATAACCAGTTCCCTCGGGAGTCCCAGCTCGACAGCCACTTGCCGCACTTCGTCCTTGAAAAGTTCGCGCAACGGTTCTATCAATGCCAGCTTCATGGTTTCCGGAAGGCCGCCCACATTGTGGTGGCTTTTAATGGTCGCAGACGGTCCCTTGAAAGAGACACTTTCTATCACATCGGGATAAAGAGTGCCCTGGGCAAGATACCTCGCCTCTCCCAGTTCCCTCGCCTTTTCCTCAAAGACCGTTATGAATTCACGGCCGATAATCTTTCTCTTTTCTTCCGGATCAATGATCCCTTTCAGCCTCTCCAAAAAGTGATCCGAGGCATCTACCAGGTGAAAATCCATGCCGTACTGTCCCTTGAAGAGTTCGGTCACCTCCTGCGCTTCGCCCCGCCGCAGAAGGCCGTTATCCACGAATATGCATGACAGTTTTTCACCAATCGCCTTGTGCAGCATGACCGCTGTCACCGAGGAATCGACTCCTCCGGAAAGGCCGCAGATGACACGGTCGTCGCCCACCGTATCCCGGAGGCTCTTTACGGTGCGCCTGACAAACGACGACATGGTCCAGGACGGCTCGCACCCGCAGACGCGAAACAGAAAATTTTTGAGGATTTTCGTCCCGCTCGGTGTATGAACGACCTCCGGATGGAACTGCACGCCAAAGATCCTTCTCTCTTTGTTCGCTATGGCGGCTATGGGGCTGTTCCTGCTGGAAGCCA
>CAZEGG010000090.1:0-10905 GCA_964511755.1 uncultured Desulfobacteraceae bacterium
AGGAGGAAGAGGTCCTGGACGCCCTGAAAAAATACATGGACATGGTCCCGGCGTATGATCCGGAATTTTTCAGGGTAGACGAACCAAGGGAGCCGAAGTTTCCAGGGGATGACATCAACCGCCTGGTCGCCTTTAATCAGAAAAGGAGCTACGACTTCGACGAGGTGCTGGCCCGCATCTTCGACAACAGTGAACACCTGGAATTCAGACCCGACTATGGTCCTGAGGTCTACACCGGCCTCGCCAAGATAGACGGGTTCCTGGTGGGATTCATCGGAAACCGCCAGGGATTTCTGGGAGCCAAATACCCGGAATACGCCCCCTACCCGGGCATCGGCGGGAAGCTATACCGCCAGGGACTGATCAAGCTGAACGAATTTGTCACCCTGTGTGGTCGCGACAGGGTGCCCATTGTGTGGTTCCAGGATACGAGCGGCATCGACGTCGGCGATATTGCTGAAAAAGCTGAACTGCTCGGTCTCGGGCAGTCGCTTATCTATTCCATCGAGCAGACTGATGTACCCATGATCTGTGTCGTTCTCAGGAAAGGCACAGCGGCAGCGCACTACATCATGGGCGGACCCACCGCCAATAACCATAATGTTTTCACCCTCGGCACGCCGACCACGGAGATCTATGTGATGCACGGCGAGACGGCAGCGGCCGCGTCCTTTTCGAGAAGGCTCGTGAAAGAGAAGGATGCGGGAAGACCCCTGGAGCCGGTCATCGACAAAATGAATGAACTGGCAAAACAATACTACGACAACTCGCGCCCCGTTTACTGTGCCAACAGGGGCTTTGTAGACGAGATCGTCTCCCTGCCCGACCTCAGGAAATATATCCAGGCATTTGCCGGATGCGTATATCAGAACCCCATGTCCATCTGTCCGCAGAATCATATGATGATCCCCAGGATTATCAAAGGGTAAGAGGCAGTACACGAAAAAGGCGGCGTCCCGTCGGGCGCCGTCTCCTTCTTCCGGAACACCACAATGGAATCAGGCTCTCCCCGGAAATCACCGTTTCGCTGGTATGACCCTATTCTTCTCGCGGTTATCTGCCCGCTGACAGCCCTGATCATAAAGCTCCTGATGCTTTCCTGCCGCGTGGTTAAGACCGACGGAGGAGAAGAACAGAAGGCGGCGGTGGAGCGTTCCGACGGCAGAGCTGTCTATGCCACCTGGCATCAGAGAATGCCATACCACTTCCACTACTTCGGTTCACGTCACGTAACCATGATGATAAGCCGGAGCCGGGATGGTGAATACGCGGCCAGGATAGCCCAATGGCTTGGATTCAAGAACGTCCGAGGCTCATCCACGAGAGGAGGGTCCCAGGCACTCAGGTCCATCATTGACGAAATAAAGACAGGCGAAATCGGCGGCATGCTGGCGGACGGCCCCCTCGGTCCTCCAAGGGTCGCCAAGATGGGCTCCGTGATCATGGCTCGGGACGCCGCAGCGCCGCTCATTCCGGTTCTCTGGGGGGCGGACCGGTGCTGGGTCCTCAATTCCTGGGACCGTTACCTGATCCCGAAACCCTTTGCCCGGGTCGTTATTCACTATGCGGAACCCATCTGGGTCCCGGGCGCGGCCACGGGGGAGGAACTGGAAGGATACCGAAAGCTCTTCGAGGACAGGTTGAATGAAGGAACGCGCCGGTGCGACGAGTATTTCGGTGCTGAGCGGCCCTGGCGCAAAGTGAAAAAGGAAGGGGTGCCGGAGATAGGCCCAATAGAATAGAGCAGGACATGAAGCCCGGAAGATCCTCGAAGGGTTAGTCTTTTCAGTGACTTATCAGCGAGAGACAGCCACCCCCTCACCATTCCCGGCTTCGTCGAGCTGTGGGTTCCCCCACTCATAAGTCAGACAAAGACGATGCCCTCCCGCCAGTCACTTCAGAAAAGGCCTTCCCCCTGACCGGCACATCCTTCCAGGCTCACGAATGGCATACAAAATACGTCCCGGAGAGAAGCGCCCCGAGGCAGCGCGGCTTGAGCTGTGCGAGATCCCGTCTTGGCGGAAAAATGATGTCTTGATAATGGATCAGGCGATAAAAATATGGTTGACTTTCCAGACCGCATCAGATTATGAGAAGGACAAGGTTCAGGTGCTCGTGAAGCTTAACAGGGAACCCCGTGAAAGTCGGGGACGGGCCCGCCGCTGTAACCCTCCCCTTATCAAAACGGAAAAGGGAACCTTTCGGCAAGTCGCGCCACTGTCAACAAGTGCTCATACTGCTCACGGTTCACAGGCAAGAGAAAAGAGATCAATTGCCAGGGGCTGTCAGCTGCCGCCAATGAGCTAATCGGACGGGAAGGCCGCCGGGAAGGAAGGGAAGTCAGAAGACCTGCCTGAACCATGGGAGTGCTCCTCGCGGACAGGAGACAACTGTTTGATCTTGAGGGTAAAAAAGGGACATCCCCGGATCGATACTCGGTCCGGGGATTTTTTTGTCTCCGGACGTCACCACTTCACCGCTCACGAAAGGGGACAGTCAAATGAAGGACAGCATGAGGACAAGAGGGATATTGATATTTGCTGGGGTACTTTGCTGGCTACTGGGACCCGCTTACCTGGGATACGCACTGGATGACCAGCCTGCCAGCGATGAAACAGTCACCATGGGGGAGGTGGTGGTGACCGGAACGCGCACGCAGGAGCAGATTGAGAAAGTGCCGGCGAATGTGACCGTCATCACCCATAAGGAGATTGAAGACTCCAATGCCAAAGATGTCCCCGATCTCCTCCAGACCCAGGTGGGAGTCACTGTCCAGAACCTGCTCGGAAACGGCAAGAAAGTGAATGTGGGATTGCGCGGATTCGGAGAAACGGATCCTTACAACACCCTGGTTTTGGTGGACGGAAGACGGGTCAACGAAATTGATCTCAGCGGTGTGGACTGGACCCAGATCCCTCTGGATCAAATTGAGCGAATTGAGATTGTCCGGGGAATGGGCAGCGTCCTCTATGGAGACAATGCTGTCGGCGGGGTGATCAACATCATCACGAAAACGCCCGGAAAAACGCCGCACGCCAAAGTCGGCTTCACCTCGGGGAGCTACGGCAGGAATAAGGAGAGCGTCTCCCTATCCGGGGGACAGGACAAAGTGGCAGCATCGCTTTTTGCTACGTATGATTCAACGAACGGGTACCGGGAAAATAATATGTTCCGTGCCAAGGATCTTGGCGCGAAGATCGTGCTGGACCCGAGCGATACGCTGCGGTTCAATATCAGCGGGTCCCACCACTCGGACAAATACGGCCTTCCGGGGTCGCTTTCCAAGACCGAATATGAGCAGGACCGACGGGCCGCTCAAACGCCCCTGGACAACGCCGCCACGATCGACAACTATGTCAACCTCCGGATGGACCTGGATTTGGCCGACCTCGGCCGCATCGTGGCAGGCGCATCTTACCGGCAACGGGACAGTGAAACAGACTGGGTGAGTTTTCTCTTGACGACGGAGATGAAGACCAAGACAAAAGGTTTCACGCCACGCTACGTACGGGAGGGCGCGCTTGCCGGGCACCAGAATACCTTTATCGCTGGAGTGGACCTCTACTGGACGGATATGGACATTCCGACCTCCGCAGAGCGCGTGAACAAAGACTCTCAGGGATACTACTTCAATAATGCCTTCTCAGTCTTTGAAAACCTGATCCTCTCCGTCGGCGCACGGCATGAACGAGTCGAATATGAATTCAATACCAGCACCGCGGATGTCAAGGAGGTTGACCGGAAAGAGGCGTACAGCGCAGGACTCACCTACTTGTACCAGGGGAAGTCTTCACTGTTCTTGCGGACAAACAAGAGCTTTCGTTTTCCGCTCACGGATGAACTGTACAGTGCGTTTTCAGGGCTGAACGCGGATCTCAAACCCCAGGAAGGGAAGCACTATGAAGTCGGGATACGGCACTACCTCAGCAAGAAGATGTCCCTCAACGCAACGCTTTACAGGATTGCCTTTGACAATGAAATTTTCTACAACCCTCTGACATACACGAATGAAAATCATCCAAAAACCCTTCACCGGGGCATAGAGATAGGGGGCAAGGCGGAGCCGTGCCGGTATTTCAGCTGCTACGCCAACTACACTTACGAAAAGGCAACCTTTGAGGCCGAACCCTTCAAGGGAAACGATATTCCTGCTGTTCCGAAGAACAGAGCGAACTTCGGTTTCAACATCCATCACTTCGTCCCCGGACTCACACTGACGGCCCAGTACAACTATGTGGGAGCGAGTTACGCCATCAGCGACCAGGAAAATCAGCACGAAAAACTCGACTCTTACTACACGATTGATTCCAGGATCGCTTACAAATGGAAGAACCTCGAGGCATTTTTCGGGGTGAACAACATCACCGATGAGAAATACTCGCAGTACGGCGTTATCGGCGGTTTTCCGTCCGGGCTCTACCTCTACCCGGCTCCGGAGCGGAACTGGGTTGCCGGAGTCAGCTGGCGGTTCTAGCATCGCCTGGGGCTGGTCTCCTGTGTCCGACGAGATGAGACCGGCCCTCAGGAGGATTCAAATATGAGCATTATACCCATGTAATCTCAGTATTGCGATATTCCTCAAATAATCATTGAGATCAGTCAATGTGGGCCATCTCTGCGGATCATAGGCATTTTCCTCAAAGATATGTCTGATTTCCCTCGAACTGAACTGCTGCAGCCGGGAATCCTCGGTCGGCAAGCCTCCCTGCCGGGCACTCAGTATTTCATGCTGTCTTCTGATTTGCGATTTGTCGATATCACTGAGTTGAACCATCTTTTCCTCCTTTCTCATTGTGGAATCCCTTGATTTTTCCAGCCGGTGCTGAAACGTTAGGTCTCATTGAACCGCCATTTCTGCGCTTTGATCCGGCCCCTCCGGGACAACGAAGCACCTGCGGCCTCTGGGTGCTGCTAAAAATTCGTGAGGCGCTTTTCGTAGACAACCACCGGTTCGTAGCCGAAGATGGCGTTCAGATGATGCAGGAAGGCGTGCCCCCCTTCATCTCGCCACTTCTCCTCTATGACTTGGTTCACTTTCCGGTAGCCGTCCAGCAATTCGTCGAGATTCGAAGGGGTCCTCCCTTTCAGGGTTTCCTTCGAAACCTCGTCGATCAGGCTCAACCATGTTCGGCTCACGCCCATAATGTAAAAGGGCCAAGTCCTTTTTATTTCAGGAGACCAGTGGGGGTCGCTTGTGGCCCCCAAATCGGTCCGCAGAGAGGCGTTTGTGTCATCGTAGATCGTGTCCACGACCAGATGAGCAGCGATCAGTTTCTCGAGAAGACCGTTTGACCGAATGGCGCGGTAAATCTCTTGCGCTGTTTCTCTGGAAGCGTAAAAGATAAAGCTGAATTGATGCCCGGTTTGATCCCGGCCCGCCCGGCGATGGAACCGCCAGAGAGTGATTTCCTTTGCATATTGATCGAGCACGGGAGAGACAACCCTGTGGGCCAGGATGAGGTCCACGTACCACGCCGGATCGGTGCCCTCAGGCCAATTTATGCGAAATCGGGCATACCACCAGCCCTTTTCGGCGTGTACCATCTTTTGTCCGGCGGACTCGGGTTCACTCGGTCTGACCTTGCCGAACGACGCACAGCCGGAGACCGCAACCGCAACCAGCAACCCCACCAGCCAGAATGCGTACTTTCTGCTTCGCAAGACAAATCCCCCTTCCATCAATCCATAACCTTATCCAGTCCCCTGACAAGGCCGACGTAATTCTTCACCCGGCGAACTGCCAGGAGTGTGCCCTGTATGTAAGGCCCTGCCCCGCTTCCAACATCATGACGGATACTCAGACGTTCACCCTTTGCGCCGAGGATTACTTCAACACTGACCACGTAGCCCGGCACACGAATCGAATGAATCTGGGTTCCGTCCAGGCTGAGTCCCCGGCTTTCCTTTTCCCCGATCGTCTTCTCGATCGGAAGAGTGACTTCCGGCCTTCTGATCTCCGACAGTCGGAAAGCCAGTTCGCGCGCCGTGCCGCTCGGCGCATCTTCTTTCTCGTCCGAGGCGTAATCGATGATTTCCCACTGGGACAGGTGTTTCGCCGCTTCACAGGCAAAGCGCTGCAGCAGCACGGCGGTAATAGCAAAATTCCCGGCAGCTATGACCCCGACTTTGTTATCCAAAGCAGCCCGGTTGATTTCCCCGAAATCCTCGGACGTCAGGCCCGAAGAGCCGATGACCACATGGACCCCTTTTCGTATTGCCGTCATCACATTCGCTTTTACCGCATCCGCCTTTGTATAATCAACCATCACATCGGTCGGTGTAACGAGAGCGTCCGCGACCGATCCGCTGACCGCAACGTCAGAGCCCAAATCTCCGATGACGTCGTTCAGGCTTTTTCCTTTATGACTGCGGGAAACAGCGCCAACCAGGCTCAGATCGTCCGCTTCGGACACCGCCCTGGAAAGGGGTCTTCCGACCCACCCGGTAGCACCGGCAACACATACCTTCAGTCGCATAAATTAAAAGCCCCCTAAAGTATAGATCCACTCCACCGTACCTGGTCGCGTCGCTGACAAGTGCTGTGAGAGCGGATAATAGTAAATCATACCCTGAAGAAAATGCAAATACCGATTTAAACACCAGCGGTCTGCATCATGCCTGAAGAGACGCAACAACAAGAACCGGCCGCCAAAGAGAGAGCTTTTCTCCTCCGACTACCTTTATGTCGGACCCATCGGCGCCGAAGGCAATTTAGAAAAGACGTGGCCGGGAAAAGTGAACGCGTCCCGAATCAGTTGCCTGACCGAGTGCGAGCGAAACCCTCACGGTCCGTTTCGCCGCGATTCAATAAGCTGTCCTGGACTTGAGGAAAATACCCGCCGCAATCGTGCCCGTCAGGCCAACCAGACCTCCCACAAGGAAGGCCGCGGGAATGCTGGAGATATCGGCGATTACCCCGAACACTATCGGTCCCAGCACCTGCCCGAAGCTCAGCGAAGTTGTGAAAGCCCCCGTGGTCGATCCCATTCCGTAGATTCTCCCCCTTTCGGTTCTGATCGCGACAGCAGAAGCACGTGAAACAGAGCTGAATGCACCCATGCTCGTTGCCAGGATCAAGAACATCACCATGCTGTTCGAGTAAGCGACCGCGCACATGGACAAGGCGCTGCAGGTGCCTCCCAGCAAAATGAGATTAACCTTCTGCGAGGGAAATTTATCGGCTATCAACCCGAACGGATACTGCATCATGGACCCGAAGAGCATATAGAAGGAAAGAACCAGACCGATATCGGCAGGGCTCATGTTTTCCGCCTTCACGGCGAGGACAGGAAAGAATGTATTGAATCCCCACCTGTAGAACCCCCTCGTAACAAAATAGATCATGATGCCGATCATCGGTTTGTCCTTGAAGACGGGAAGGAGGGATTTGAAAAAGGGGACCTTCTGTTCATCGTGTTTTTTGACCGCGGAACTTTCCGGCACGAGGAAAATTACCAGGAGGATTACCAGGAGTGACAGTCCTCCCATGGCGTAGAAAGGAGCTTTCATAGTAAACCGGTCGGTGAGATACCCGCCGGTATATGGACCAAGCGCCATCCCTATGAAGAAAGACATGAAGAACAGGTTCGTGTACTTTCCCTCTTTTCCGACCGGCGTCAGGTCGCCGATGTAGGCCTGGGCTACCGGTGCGACCAAGACCACCGCGAATCCCTGCACGAGTCTGATAATCGTCAAAGTCAGCGGGGACCCGGCGTAAACAAAGCAGACCGAGACGACGGCGAACAGGATTAATCCCGCTATCATGAGATTTTTCCTGCCGTGCTGGTCCGAGTACTGGCCTACAATCGGAGCGAATACGCTTCTCGAAAAAGCGAAGCCCGCGAAGATGATTCCCAGCTGGACCCCGGTTGCCTTCATGCTCTTGGCGTACAGGGGCAGGATCGGATCGATTATGCCGAGCCCGGTCATCGTGATGACGGTGGCGATAAAGAGGGTGATGAATACCTTTCTGTTCATATCCGCCGTAAACACATCTCAGAGCGTCGGTCCCGCATCCTTACTCGAAAACTATCCTGGTCCTCCACCCCCGGGTGGAGGGTTCAGCTGAAACTGAGCAATTCAGGGGTAGCTGTGAGGATACCGGGATTTTTGGGGCACGCTGTCAGGTTTATTGGATTTTCCGCTATTTCCCATTCTTTCTTGACACGCAAGGCGAATTTTCCTATATTTCGTGCTCAAAAAGCAAGTTTTTATCACTTTACCTTACCAAAACGGCTTTCGCAGGAAGGCACCGCTGTACATGCCGGGGCCGAGGACGGTTCGACGCTCCTTCGCCCGGCTGTTGTAAAATATACCCTGGCAGTTCACAGATTTGGGACACTCGCGGTAATCGATCAGAAGTGGTTTGAAATCATTTCCTGAATTCTCAACCGGAGGGAACGCCATGTCCATGCACTGTCCAAGGCGATTTTTGGCAGTGATCTTCACCGCAGTTATAACCTGCGCGCTTTTGACTCCTGCGGCCTCCCGGGCCTCATCGCAACCTCCCCTTCCTCCTGCTCCGGGGCAGCCGGAAAAAGGACAGATCACCTACTGGAACCCCAATGCAGACGCCTTTACCTTAACCCTGCGTGACAGCAAAGGAGAGAAGAAGACACTGATGCTCTATGGTGAGCAGCGGCGCTATAAGACCTCGTTCGGCGGCAGCCGGAAGGCACAGCAGAAGGCCATACGGGCGTGGGTGGAACAGGAAGGTGGTGATCCTGCTGTTCAACAGCCTGGTGAGAAAGAAGAACCAGGTTATTACCGCATTCAGCACGATCGATGTGCTGCTCAAGAAACGTTTTGATCTCATCCCGAACCTGATTAAAGCGGTGCAGCGCTACATGCAGCACGAGGCCGGCGTGCTCACCGAAATCACCGCCATGCGCGCCAAGGCCGTCTCCGGCGAGATGAGTGACGCAGAGACGGCGGACCTGGACCGCAAAGCAACACAGGCCATCGGGCGGATCATGGTAGCGGCCGAGAACTATCCCGACCTGAAGGCCAGCCGGAACTTCGCCGACCTCCAGGCGTCGCTCAACGAAGTGGAAGAGCAGATTTCGGCCGCCCGGCGGGCGTACAACGCGTCCGTCCGTGACTACAACAACGCGCTGGAGATGTTTCCCAGTAATATTGTGGCCGCTCTGATGCGCTGCCGGAAAAGGGTCTTTTTCGAAATCGCTGAACAGGAAAGGGCCAATGTGGATGTGGGAAGCCTTTTTGCCTCCTGACCAACCGGCTCTCCGCCGAGTAAACACCAGGATCCAGAGGATCCGGCTTTTGGTCACCCGTGGAAAGGGCCAAATTGTTCTCGTATCTCCAGAGTAACTATAGTGACTAGAGTGCCTAAGGTGCCTAGAGTCAATACTGTTCACTTAATTGTTGATTTATGAGGTTATATGCTGTATGCTTCCCTTCGCAAATAGATAAGGAGGGTATGCATATGGCACGAACAATTGCTGAGATACCAAAGGGAAGTCGCATCACCGATCACATTAGTCTGGGGGTTATTGCGAAATGTTTTCCGCTTGAGAGGATTAATGGTGTTCTTACTGCTACAGGAAGAGCCAGTAAACGGCAACGGGATCTGCCCGGGCATGTTGTTATTTACTATGTCATAGCGCTGGCGCTTTATATGCAGGTCTCGTACCGGGAAGTGCTCCGTTGTCTGCTTGAAGGAATTCGATGGCTGCAAGGGCCGAATGGACATATTAAAGTGACCGGAAAGTCAGGGATCTCACAAGCCCGCAAGAGAGTTGGGAGTGGACCTGTAAAGCTGCTTCATGATGAATTGGTTGGTCCCATTGCTGTGAGAGGGAGTAAACGGATGACAAAAGGGGCATGGTACCGCGCATGGCGTCTTGTCTCTCTGGATGGCAGCACGATGGATGTGGCAGACACAAAGGAGAATGAATTAGCGTTTGGCCGTCCCAAGGCCAGTCGTGGTCAAAGTTGTTTTCCTCAGATCCGCATGGTATCGCTCGTGGAAAACGGGACCCATGTCTTGTTCGGATCACGAATGGCAGGGTACGACACGGGGGAAATAACACTGACAAAAGAGGTGATCGGCTTTTTAACCAAAGGAATGTTGTGCCTGGCCGATCGTAATTTTTTCGGTTACGACTTGTGGAAACAGGCACAGGAGACAGGGTCTGATCTTCTGTGGAGAGTAAAAAAGAATCTAAAACTGCCCTGCTTACGGAGGTTTCGTGACGGTTCCTATATAAGCCGAATTTATGCTTCGGACAAAGACAGGCGTCATGACAAGGATGGAATGCATGTCCGTGTTATCGAATACACGCTGGAAGGAATACCTGATGCTGAACATTTATACCGACTGATGACAACCATTCTCATCCCAAAGGAGGCGCCGGCCAAAGAACTGGCAGCACTTTATCATGACCGCTGGGAGATTGAAAATGCGTTTGATGAATTCAAAACGCATTTGCGGGGTGCAAAGATCATATTGCGGAGCAAGGGTCCTGAATTGGTTGTCCAAGAGTTTTATGGTTTCATGATGGCCCATTTTGCTATCCGTGGCATTATGCATGAAGCTGCACTGAAAGCGGATGAAGATCCAGACTGCCTCTCCTATGTGCATAGCGTGAGGGTGATTCGCCGAAAGCTGATAAGCTTTGCCGCTTTTTCCCCCTCGGGACCGCAAAGCTTTTCATGAAGCGGTCCTTGATGAAATACTGGAGGAACGGGTGGTATCAAGTCGCGGCCGGCGGAACCCGAGGGTGGTCAAACGAAAGATGAGTTCTTGGCCAGTAAAGTCCAAAAACCAAAATAGCCCAACGATCAGCCAAGTGAATATCAATATCGTGGTCGTTAAGTGAACAGTATTGGGGCTAGGCTCCGATCGATACCGGCAATAAGGTAATGGACGGGTTCCGACCAGTG
>CAZEGG010000091.1:0-10894 GCA_964511755.1 uncultured Desulfobacteraceae bacterium
TGGAGATTTTTCTCATGATTACTAGATTGTTCGGCAGAAAACTGGGTATGACACAGTATTTCCTTGGTGAAGGGACTACGTGTCCGGTCACTATCCTGAGAGTCGGTCCTTGTGTTGTTACCCAGAAGAAGACCCAGCAGAAGGAAGGGTACAACGCAATCCAGGTGGGATATGAACCACAAAAAGACAAGAAGGCGAACAAGCCGCTTCGAGGGCACTTCAACGTCGCCGGCAAAGGGTGTTTTTCCGTGGCGCGGGAAATCCGTGTGGAAGATCCTGAGGCCTTTGAACTCGGCCAGGAGCTGAAGTCCGACATTTTTCAGATAGGTGAACTTGTTCAGGTAACCGGTATCAGCAAGGGGAGAGGGTTCAGCGGTGTGATGAAGAGATGGGGTTTCTCGGGCGGGAGAAAAACGCACGGGTCGCGCTCACACCGGATTCCGGGATCTATCGGCAGCAGTGCAACGCCCGGCAGGGTTATGAAAGGGAAAAAACTTCCCGGAAGATACGGGAATGCGAGGGTCACCATCAAGAATCTCAAGGTTGTTGATGTTCGGCCTGAGATGGATCTTATCATGGTAAAAGGGTCTGTTCCCGGAAGCCGGAACAGCCTGGTGGAAGTCCGAAAAAGCTAAGAGTATTTCGGCAGGGTAAGGGGAACAAAATGACCACGGTCAGTGTGTACAACCTTCAGAAAGAAAAAACTTCCGATCTGGAATTGAGCGATGAAATCTTTAATGTTCCCGTGAAGAAGCATGTATTGCATCAGGTGGTAGTGGGACAGTTGGCAGGCAGACGATCGGGCAGCGCAGCCGTTAAAGGGCGCTCGGAAGTGAAATCTTCGGGTACGAAATTATGGCGCCAGAAGGGGACCGGAAGGGCTCGTGCCGGCGTCGCATCTTCCCCGACCAGGCGCGGCGGCGGAGTGGCATTCGGTCCTTCGCCCAGGAGCTACGTGCACAAGACACCCAAGAAAGTCAAGAAAGCGGCCATTCGCATGGCTCTCACGGACAAGGTGCAGAACCAGCAGATGTATGTATTGGAGAATTTTGATCTTCCTCAGGTTAAAACCAAGGACTTCGTCCAGATCATGGATCTCTTCGAGGTGACAAAAGCGCTCATCGTGACGGAGGAAAAAAATCCGGAACTTGAGAAGTCTTCTCGGAATGTGCCATGGATAAAGGTCATGCGGTACGAGGGGTTGAATGTATATGATATCTTGAAATTCGATTACCTTTTCGTGGTGAAACCCGCCATTGGAAAGATAGAGGAGACACTGGTGGCGTAATGGATATCTATCAAATAATCAAAGAACCGCATATTACTGAAAAGGGCAACACGCAAAAGGAGCTGTACAATCAGATAAGCTTCAAAGTCCACAAGAGAGCCAATAAGATCGAGATCCGACGGGCGGTTGAAGTTCTGTTCAAGAAGAAGGTGATCGATGTGAGGACCATGAATGTCCGGGGAAAGAAACGCCGGATGGGGCGTTTTGCCGGCAAAAGGGCTGATTGGAAGAAGGCCGTCGTTACTTTGGCGCGCGGTGAGAGCGTCGAGTTTTTCGAGGGCGTGTGATACCTGGAGGGCCGAGGAGCTTGAAAGAGCGGTAGGCTGCGGAGAATATTATGGGAATCAAGATTAAGAAACCAACTTCACCGGGGAGGAGATTCCAGACCGGTTCCACTTTTGAGGAGGTCACCCAACGGAAGCCTGAAAAGAGCCTTGTGCGCTCCCTGAACAAGAAAGGCGGGAGAAATGCCTTGGGCAGGGTGACGGCAAGGCATAGGGGCGGCGGCCACAAACGGAAATTCAGGGTTGTCGATTTCAAGCGGAACAAGGAAGGTGTGCCGGCAGTCGTCGCCTCAATAGAATATGATCCCAACAGATCCGCTAATATTGCTTTACTGCACTATGTGGACGGGGAGAAACGCTACATCATCGCCCCCAGCCGACTGCAGGTCGGCGACCGGATTGTCTCCGGTCCCGGGTCTGAAATTCGCACAGGGAACATGGTTCCTCTGCGGGAGATTCCCCTTGGGAGCCACATCCATAACATAGAGCTCAGCGTCGGGCACGGAGCGCAACTCGCCCGGAGCGCCGGAAGCTATGCCCAGCTTATGGCCAAGGAAGGGAAGTACGCCCAGATAAAACTCCCGTCCGGGGAAGTGCGCATGGTCCTTCTTGACTGCAAGGCAACCATCGGGCAGGTTGGAAACCTGGACCATGAAAATATTTCTCTGGGGAAAGCCGGCCGAAATCGATGGAAGGGAAGACGCCCGCATGTGCGCGGGGTAGCCATGAACCCCGTTGATCATCCCCATGGAGGGGGAGAGGGGAAATCATCCGGCGGCAGGCACCCGGTTACCCCCTGGGGCGTGCCCACGAAGGGATTCAAGACACGTACACGGAAAGTCAGTGACAGGCTGATTGTGAAGAAACGGAAATAGGTTTTGCAGGGGCAACAACTCGAGTTCAATGTTCCTCGGTTCGTCGTTCAGGGGTACATTGATAAGACTCAGGCGGATGTAAGAGGGACAACCATGGTGGGAAGATTAGAGGAGGATAGGTTTTGCCGCGTTCGCTAAAAAAAGGACCTTTCATAGATGATCATCTCTTGAGAAAGGTTCAGGAGGCCAATGAAACGCAGAGCAGGAAGATCATCAAGACGTGGTCCAGAAGGTCCATCATTCTGCCGGAATTCGTGGGACTGACCTTTGCTGTGCACAATGGGAGAAAATTTCTGCCTGTTTTTGTCACGGAGGATATGGTCGGGCATAAGCTGGGTGAATTTTCACCGACCAGGACCTTTTACGGACATGCCGGCGATAAGAAATCAAAGCTTAGAGGAAAGAAATAGACGTGAGACATGGAAACAAGAGCTGAAGCAAAATTTGTGAGGGTTTCCCCTCGCAAGATCCGGCTGGTCATGGATCAGGTTCGAGGAAAGGCGGTTGAGGAAGCCTTGGGCCTGCTCTCGTTCGCACCCCAGAAAGGCGCCCGTATTCTGAAAAAGCTTCTTGATTCGGCGGTGGCGAATGCCGGACAGAACAGCAGTGCTGATGTGGACAGCCTCTATATCAAGCGAGTCTATGCCAATGAAGGTCCTACTATGAAACGATTTCGTCCGCGTGCTCTCGGACGTGCAACGAGGATACGGAAAAGATCAAGTCATCTGACGGTCATTTTGGATAGCAAATAGCCCGGCTCTTGTGTCGGGATCAGAAGTCACCGGGAAGGAGGCTCTTTGCTGTGGAGGTGCATATTGGGACAAAAGGTTAATCCAATCGGATTTAGGCTGGGCGTGAACAGAGACTGGGATTCCAGATGGTTTGCCCTCAAGGAATACAGTGATTTTGTCCTCGAAGATTATACCATCAGGAAGTTTTTGAAGGAAAAATTGTCGCAGGCCGGCGTCGCAAAAATCGAAGTTGAACGGGCGGCCGGGAAAGTCAGAATCCGAATCCATACAGCACGGCCTGGTATCGTGATCGGAAAGAAAGGTTCGGAGATTGAGGCTCTGAAGAGGAGCCTGGAAAACAAGATTAAACGGGAAGTGATCGTCGATATCCAGGAGGTACGAAAGCCTGAGATCAATGCGCAGCTTGTTGCGGAGAACATTGCCTTGCAACTGGTTCGAAGGGTCGCTTTCAGGCGTGCCATGAAAAAGGCAGTCAGTTCCGCCCTGCGTTTCGGTGCTCTTGGGATAAAGATCGCCTGTGCGGGAAGACTGGGCGGCGCGGAAATGGCGAGGAGAGAGTGGTATCGCGAGGGGAGAGTGCCCTTGCATACCTTGCGGGCCGACATTGATTACGGATTTGCAGAGGCTCGAACAACGTATGGTGTGATCGGCGTAAAAGTGACTATCTTTAACGGTGAAATATTACCCGACAAGAGTGAATAGGAAAAAAATCCATGCTGAGTCCAAAAAAAGTCAAGTATCGGAAGAGACAGAAAGGGCGGATAAGAGGCAAGGCATACCGGGGTCGGACGCTGGCATTTGGAGATTACGGCCTTCAGGCGCTGGAATGCGGCTTCATGAGCGCCCAGCAGATTGAAGCAGCCAGAGTGGCCGTTACCAGGCACGTAAAGCGCGGGGGAAAGGTGTGGATCCGGGTTTTTCCGGACAAACCGGTTACCAAGAAACCCGCTGAGACTCGAATGGGAAAGGGCAAGGGTGCTCCTGAAGGGTGGGTCGCCGTTGTGAAGCCGGGAAGGATCCTTTATGAACTGGAAGGGGTCGCGGAAAATGTTGCCGCCGAGGCCTTCCGTCTTGCCGGGCACAAACTCCCCTTTGCGACAAGATTTGTGAGCAGGAGGGCCTAGAGTAATGAAGGCAAAAGAGTTGAGAGAATTGACAGTCGAAGAACTGAGAGAAAAGAAGAGGGACCTGAGTCAGGAACTGTTCAACCTGCGCCTTCAGAAAGCTACAGGCCAGCTGGGAAACACGGCTGTGATCCCCAAAACCAAAAGGGATCTGGCAAAGGTCAATACGGTAATCAGGGAACTGGAAATTTCCGGATCTTGATACGTCTGTGAGGAAGCAATGATAGAAGGTGGTGTGCGAAAGAGGCTGATAGGAACCGTCGTCAGCGATCAGATGGATAAGACGGCTTTGGTGCTCGTAAACCGGCTTACTCGACATCCTGTTTACAAGAAATATATCAGGAAGAGAAGCAAACATATGGCCCATGATCCCTTGAACCAGTGCAGGATCGGGGACAAGGTCCAGATTATCGAAAGCCGACCTCTGAGCAAACGGAAACGCTGGCAGGTGGTGAAAATTTTGGAAAAGGGAACTATCGAGACTTAATTAGAGTGTCCATCCATAAATAGAATTCGGGCATGAGTGAGTTCTGATGGATTGTTGGAGCCGTTCAAATGATACAAGCACAAACAAAACTTAAAGTAGCCGATAATTCCGGGGCCAAGTTGCTTTCCTGCATCAAGGTGCTTGGGGGGTCCAGGCGAAGATACGCGAGCATTGGAGATATCGTGGTGGTTTCCATCAAGGAGGCAATGCCCAATTCGAAGGTCAGGAAGGGAGATGTGGCCCGTGCCGTCATCGTGCGGACCGCAAAAGAAATCAGAAGACCTGACGGATCATACATAAAATTCGATGATAATTCCGCCGTATTGATCAACCAGCAGAAGGAACCGGTAGGGACGAGAATTTTCGGCCCTGTGGCCAGAGAGCTGCGGGCCAAGAATTTCATGAAGATTATTTCCCTGGCCCCCGAGGTATTGTAGGAATGCTGGGACTGAAACGATCTCTTCGCCGGAAAAAGTCGTACAAACCGAATTGTTTTGCCGACACGGAATTGCGCCGGATGCAGAACGGGGAGGCGATGGGAATGAGGAGCAAACGACGTGGGTAAGAAGCACCCCAGAATAAAGAAAAATGATAAGGTGATTGTCATCGCCGGGAAAGAAAAGGGCAAAATCGGTGCTGTCCTCAAAGTGGATCTGGACAAGGACAGGGTCGTCGTGGAAAAGGTCAATATAGTCAAGAGGCACGCTCGCCCCGGTCCCACCACTGCACAGGGCGGCATTATCGAAAAAGAAGCGCCACTTCACGTATCCAATGTGATGATGGTGTGCAACAAATGCACTGAAGCGACCAGAATCGGTACGCGTATCCTGGAAAACGGTGAAAAAGTCCGGGTTTGCAGGAAATGCGAAGAACCGATGGATGAATAAATGATGGCCGGGGTTGAGGAGGTATCTTTGTCTCGTTTGAAAAACAAATATCAAAATGAAATTGTGCCGACCATGATGAAGGAGTTTCAGTATAAAAGCATCATGGCAGTGCCGCGCATATCCAAGGTTGTCCTGAATATGGGAATGGGAGAGGCAATTCAGAACATAAAAGTCCTCGATTCCGGTGTAGAGGAATTGACCTTAATTGCGGGGCAGCGTGCTGTCGTGACGAAGGCGAAACGGTCCATCGCGAGTTTCAAGCTGCGTCAGGGCATGCCCATCGGGTGCATGGTCACCCTCCGGCACGGCAGGATGTACGATTTTCTGGATAAGCTCTTTAATGTAGCTCTTCCGAGGGTGAGAGATTTTAGGGGACTTTCAGACAGGGTTTTTGACGGACGCGGAAATTGCTCCATCGGAATCAAAGAGCATATTATCTTTCCTGAAATTGATTATGACAAGATTGATAAGATAAAGGGCCTGAATATCTCGATTGTAACGTCCGCCAAGAGTGATGAGGAAGGACGCTATCTCTTGAGAGAGTTAGGGATGCCCTTCAGGGGATGATAGGGGGAGTTGCTTTGGCAAAAAAGGCGTTAATCAACAAGGCAAAAGAGAAACAGAAATTTTCCACCCGCTACTATAACAGGTGTCCCATATGCGGGAGGAGCCGGGCGTTTTTAAGGAAATTTGGGATTTGCCGAATCTGTTTTCGGAATCTGGCTTCGAGAGGAGAGGTCCCTGGAGTCATAAAGTCAAGCTGGTAAGCTTGGATGAAGATGTGAATGGTGCAAGGAGCAAGGTAAATGACTATGACAGATCCCATTGCGGATATGTTGACCAGAATCAGGAACGCGCTGAAAGCCGAACGGGAAATGGTGGATATTCCCTGTTCCACGGTAAAGACGAATATCGCAAAGGTCTTGAAATCAGAAGGTTATATCAAGAACTACAAGGTAGTGCCCGACAACCGGCAAGGAGTGATCAAGGTCATTTTGAAGTATGACGAGGAAGGAAGTCCGGTCATTCAGGGCATCAAGCGAGTCAGTAAGCCGAGCCGGAGGATCTATTCCGGTTATGGCGAAATTCCCGAGGTCTTGAATGGGTTCGGCATGAGCATTGTGTCGACTTCAAAGGGACTTATGAGTGACAGCCATGCGCGGAAAATGAAACTTGGGGGAGAAATTGTCTGTAATGTCTGGTAGTTCTCTTTAACGGGGAACATTTTGGGTAATCGCCGGAGCAGGATTATTTAGGAGGTTTTGCATGTCACGCGTGGGCAACATGCCTATTTCCATACCAAACGGGGTTGAAATCAATGTGAGCGACGGGCTCTTATCTGTGAAAGGACCCAAAGGCCGGCTCACAAGGCAGATCCATCCCGCGGTTGTTCTAACCGTCGGGAAGGATACGATTTCGCTTTCGGTAAGTGATGAATCAAGGGAATCAAAGGCCATACACGGTCTGTCCAGGATGCTTGTGGCAAACATGGTTACCGGGGTGAGCAATGGTTTCGAAAAAACACTTGAAATCGTGGGCGTCGGGTATCGAGCCGAGTTACAAGGGAAGACGGCCGTACTCAATGTCGGATACTCCCAGCCGGTTCATTTCGACCTCCCCGAAGGGGTAGAGGCAAGAATTGAGAAAACGAAGATCATCCTGAGCAGTATCGATAAGGAACTTCTGGGGCTGACTGCTGCGAAAATCCGGGGAATCAGAAGGCCTGAGCCTTACAAAGGGAAGGGCATCAAGTATGCCGATGAGGTCATCAGAAGGAAGGCAGGAAAAACAGGTGTGAAATAGTCCGGGTAACATTCACCGGAAAATCTGCTCGATAGTAGAAGAGGAAAAACATGGGTACGGTTGACAGTGCAAAAGCACGCTTAAGAAGAAAAAAAAGGGTCAGAAAGAAAATACGAGGTACCGCTGAACGGCCGAGACTCTGTGTGTTCAGAAGTGCGAGGCATGTCTACGCGCAGATTATCGACGACACGGCGGCCCGAACCCTCGTGGAAGCATCTTCTCTATCCGGAGATTCGCGTTCGACCATCGGGAAGAAAGGCGGAAACAAAGAAGGGGCAGCCATGGTTGGGGCGCTCATTGCTGAAGATGCCCTGAAACAGGGAATTAAGAGAGTGGTATTTGACCGGAATGGATTTCTGTACCACGGGCGGATAAAAGCCCTTTCCGACGCTGCGCGTGAAAAGGGCCTCGAATTCTAGACGGTGTGATCACCCTACAAATCGGATATGAGGGAGAATGCCATTGGCTAAGGAAGATCAGGAACTCGAAGTTATTGAGAAGGTTGTTCATATAAACAGGGTTGCCAAGGTTGTTAAAGGTGGGCGGCGATTCAGTTTCAGTGCACTTGTGGTCGTTGGTGATGGGAACGGGACGGTCGGCAGTGGGCTTGGCAAAGCCAATGAAGTTCCTGAAGCCATTCGAAAGGGCGTCCAAAGGGCAAGAAGAGACATGGAGAATATCCCCTTGCATAATACCACAATACCGCATGAAGTTATCGGGGAGTGGGGAGCAGGTCGGGTTCTCTTGAAACCGGCGAGGCCCGGTACCGGTCTCATCGCCGGAGGTGCTGTGCGGGCGGTTCTCGAGGCGGCGGGCCTGCAGAATATTCTTACCAAGTGCCTTGGATCCCATAACCCGCACAATCTTGTCCGGGCAACAATGGACGGACTTCGATCGTTGCGGAGCCCCGAAGAAATCGCGCGTCGCAGGGGCAAACCGATCGAAGAGCTCGTGAAATAATCATTTGAATTCGGAAAAGGTTTTAATCATGGCAGAGAAAATTAGGGTCACTCTGGTGAGAAGCGGTATCGGAAGAAAAAAGAACATACGGCAGACCCTCAAAGGACTCGGATTGACCAGACTGAACAAGACCGTAGAATTGGAAAACACTCCTGCCATTCGGGGAATGATCGAGAAGGTGTCGTTTCTTATCCGGATCGCTGAGAATTAGGGCAAGGTATGGTGCTATGAGACTTCATGATCTATCGCCTGCGAAAGGTTCAAGGAAGAAGAGGAAGAGAGTCGGCAGGGGCCCCGGTTCAGGCAATGGAAAGACGTCCTGCCGCGGCAGCAAGGGGCAGAAGGCTCGTTCAGGCGGCGGGCCGGCCCGCGGCTTTGAAGGTGGGCAGATGCCTCTCCAGAGGCGGCTTCCGAAGAGAGGTTTTACCAATCCTTTCAGGAAGGAATATAATGTCCTTAACGTAGAGGACCTGAACAGATTTGATCCAAACGCAGAGGTGGATCTTCTTGCTTTGAAGGAAAAGGGTCTGATCAGGAAGAGGAAAGACGGCGTAAAACTGCTCGCCAACGGCCGGATGAATCATCCCCTTGTGATACGGGTGCAGAAAGCCAGTAAGGCCGCGAGAGAGAAAGTGGAAGCTGCGGGCGGAAGGATTGAAATAATATGAGAAAACCTCTGCATCATGGGGGGAAGGAACATTGATCGGCGGTTTCCAGAATATCCCGAAAATCCCTGAGCTGAAACGAAGGATCCTTTTCAGCCTGGCCATGCTGGCCGTGTACCGGCTGGGATGCCATATCCCGACACCCGGTATAGACGCTGCAGCCATGGCAGCCTTTTTCGGCTCGAAACAGGGAACTCTTTTCGGTCTGTTCGACATGTTTTCCGGTGGCGCCCTGAAAAGGATGTCCGTTATGGCACTCGGCATTATGCCGTACATCAGCGCCGCCATCATTATCGAACTGCTGGAGGTGGTGGTCCCCTACCTGGAGAAGCTGAAAAAAGAAGGAGAGCAGGGGAGAAAGAAGATCACGCAATACACCCGGTATGGAACCGTGTTTCTCTGTATCATCCAGGGGTTCGGTATTGCCGTCGGTCTTGAAAGGATGTCAAGTCCCGGCGGCGCCATGGTGGTTCCTGTGGGAGGATGGGGATTCAGAATACTCACCGTGATGACGTTGACCGCGGGCACCACGTTCCTCATGTGGCTCGGGGAACAGATCACGGAGAGAGGAATTGGAAACGGGATCTCCCTCATTATCTTCGCCGGAATTGTCGCACGGTTTCCTGTCGCGGTGGCCAATACCTTCCGGTTGATAGGAACGGGAGAGATAACCCCGTTTTTTATGGCCCTGATCGTGGCGCTCATGATAGCAGTGATCGGGGTGATCGTGTTTGTGGAAATGGGTCAGCGGAGGATCCCGGTTCAGTATGCAAAGCGCGTGGTGGGCAGGAAAATGTATGGAGGACAGAGCACGCACCTTCCACTGAAGGTGAACACGGCGGGCGTCATCCCTCCGATCTTTGCGTCCTCCATCATCATGTTCCCGGCGACCATCGCCAATTTCCTCAGTACAAACCAGCTCCCCTGGCTTCAGCATATTGTTGGGTACCTGGCGCCCGGGCACGTAATTTACATAACCGTATATGTCGCGTTTATTTTCTTCTTCTGCTACTTCTATACGGCCGTCCATTTTAACCCGGTGGAAGTGGCCGACAACATGAAACGATATGGAGGATTTGTTCCGGGAATCCGGCCCGGGAAGAATACCGCGGATTATATTGACAGGGTCCTGACCAGGATTACCTTCTCAGGCGCCATATATGTTTCGGCGGTTTGCGTGCTGCCGCAGATACTCATCTATAAACTCAATGTGCCTTTTTATTTCGGCGGCACAGCGCTGTTGATCGTCGTCGGCGTTGCGATGGATACCATGAATCAGATTGAGTCTCATATGCTGACACGGCACTATGAGGGCTTTATGAAGAAAGGGCTTGGGAAGGCCAGGTAATATGCCCATCCACGAACGGAATTTGGGCACGAGCAGGTTTCCAAACCAGATAACTTGCCGGGAGAAAGAAAGGAAATTCCTGCAGACGAGAGGGAGGCTTTTTTCATCATGAAAGTACGGCCGTCAGTTAAAAAGATATGTAATCATTGCAAGATCATCAGGCGAAAGGGAATTACCCGCATCATTTGCATCAACCCCAGACATAAACAGCGTCAAGGGTAATGACGGGAACCATCTGCTGGAAGGAGTGTTAGATTGGCTAGAATCGCTGGCGTAGATTTACCGAGGGGAAAAAGAATAGAGATTGCCCTTACGTATATTTATGGGATCGGGAAGAGCTCTTCCCAGAAGATCTTGACGGAAGCAGGTATCGACTGGGACACGAAGTCGGATAACCTGACTGACGAAGAAGTAAGCAATA
>CAZEGG010000092.1:0-10889 GCA_964511755.1 uncultured Desulfobacteraceae bacterium
TATGAATCCTGGGACGCGTCGTTCTTTGCGTGGACCTATCCGGAGGTGTTTTTCCAGATGCGCCGTCCCGTTGTCGAACCGGAAGGCGAGCGTCTGGAAGTCAGCCAGATCCTTGTCCGCCTGGCCGACCGCCTGGGATTGGTCCCCGAAATACCCGGCTGGCTTCACGAAGCCGCAAAAAAAGATCACCTGACCTTCGGTGCGGCATTGATGAAGTACATCCGGTCCCGGCCCGAAACCATGAAGGTCATTCCTTTCGTCCTCGCGAAAACCCTCGGAGAAGAGCTGGGCTCTGCGAACCTGGCAGCCCTGTGGGGGCTGCTGCAGACCCTGCGGCAGTCCGGGAAGGAGAATGCCGCCCGCGCCGGGTTCCGTCCCGGGCCCACCCTGGGAGAAGACATGTTCCGCGCAATCCTCGATCATCCCGAGGGGCTCTGGATCGGCCGGAGCGATACTGAAAACAACCTGAAGCTCCTGCGCACCGAAGACGGCCGTTTTGACATCCGGTTCCCCGAGATGACAGAATGGATCAGGAGCATCGACGCCAGGACCGAAGAAGAGGCCGTCGGCGCAAAGGATCAATGGCCCTTCATCCTCCTGGCCGGCCGGCACATGGATATGAATGCCAACACCCTCATGCGCAATCCCGCCTGGAACAAGGACCGCCGGGCGTGCACCCTGGCCATGAACCCCGCTGATGCCGAAGCGCTCGGTATTCAGGACGGTCAGACGGTAAAAGTCGTCACCGAAGCAGGTGAAGCCGCCGTTGAACTGGAAATAACAACCGCCACCCGTCCGGGACTGGTGATTATCCCCCACGGGTTCGGTCTGGAGTATCAGGGACAACGGCACGGCGTCAATGTCAACAGACTCACAAAGAACACCCACAGGGACCCTCTGGCCGGGACGCCCTATCACCGGTACGTTCCCTGCCGGGTGGAGGTTTTGTAAATGCAGACGGATCTGCCCCAGATTCGAAAAAAGAGAATATGTTCGGTACCGATAGAAGATTTTGTCCAACGGGTAAAGGATTTCCACGGCGCCCCTGCGCCGGGCGTGGTGTTGGGCGGCTATATGGTGGACCTGGCGTACCGGCACCTGCCGTCGACAGGGGCCTTGTTCGACGCACTATCCGAAACCCGCAGCTGCCTTCCTGATGCTATACAGCTCCTGACGCCGTGCACCATTGGAAACGGCTGGCTGAAGGTCCTCGACTTCGGAAGATACGCCCTCAGCCTGTACGACAAACACAACGGCAGCGGAATCCGGGTATTTGTGGATGCCTCGAAACTTGAGCCGTTTACGGAAATCAAGGCCTGGTTTTTTAAGCTGAAGCAGAAAGACGAGCAGCCTCTGGACGTGCTGCTGGATGAAATATACACTGCGGGATCGCAGGTCTGCGGTGTCATGCCGGTGAAACTGAAGCCGGAGGTCTTCACGCACCGCCATCGTGGAGGCTTCCGCATTTGTCCGGTCTGCGGCGAGAGCCACCCGGCCGCTGACGGCGACCGCTGCCGGGCCTGCAGCGGTGAGACTCCCTATCTATAAACGCTCCCGGACAACTTCGGTCACGAACCTGTCACCATCGGGTATACTCGATACGACCCGGACAGGGGCGGGTTTGAAGGCGTCGGCGTCGACGCACGCTGTTTCGCAGCCGCAAACAACCAGTACCAGGTCAAGGTTTTCCTGCGCGTAGGAGACGAATTCCGCCTTCTTCTCAAGGGTCCGCTCCATGCGCTCCACGAGGGCGACCCGATCATACATCGGATTGCAGCCCCCGCAATACTTCACCCCGATACGGAGCCTTCTATCCTGATTCATCATCACTGCCGCAGAGACGCCCGACGGCATGCTCCCGGGATATTGGGTGGTGATGTGTCCCCAGGCACGGTTTCCTCTATTCGCCCCTGAAGACCGGTTTTCGCTTTTCGAGGAATGCGGTGAATCCTTCAAGACGGTCCTTGGTCTCGCGCACGGCAGCCGCCCCGTCGGCTTCCGCCTTCAGTCCCGCATCGATGCCTTCGTAGATACCTGCGGCCATTGCCTTCAAGACCCAGTGAACCGCGATCGGCGGCCTCTCCGCCAGTTTTTCGGCAAATGCGAGGGCATCTTCCATGAGTCTTTCCGGTTTGGAAAGCTGATTCACCAGCCCTGTCTTGAGGGCCTCCCGGGCATCGATCTTCTTGCTGAAAAGGATCATGTCGAGGGCCTTTGCCCGGCCGACGAGACCGGGGAGACGTTGAGTGCCTCCCCAGCCGGGAGTAATGCCCAGGTCGAGTTCGGTCAGACCGACCTTTGCTCCGGGGTCATCCACCATGATTCTGAAATGACAGGCCATGGCGAGTTCCAGCCCGCCTCCCAATGCGAATCCGTTGATGGCTGCGATAACCGGCTTTGGAAAGCGATCGACTTTTCTCCACAGCGCCCTCCCTTTGGGACTGATCAGCGGGGCATTTGCCGCATCCCTGACATCGAACCCTGCCGAGAAGCACTTTTCGCCGGCACCGGTAAGGATGACTACCCTCGTATCTTTATCGTTTTCCAACCCGCCTATGGCTTCTTCAAACTCCTCCATGGTGACAAGGTCCCAGGCATTTGCCGGCGGATGGTTGATAGTGACAATGCTGATGTGCCCTTTTTTCTCAACAATAAGATTTTCATACTCCATCGGGTAGCTCCCATGATTCGAGCAGAGGGTTGCAGCAAAGTCTCGGTCCTTTGACTCCCTGCAGGGTCATCAAAGTTGTCCTATAGCTCTTTTCAATCTCGCCTTGGCGAGGTTATGGTTGTAGAGGGCGTCATAGTAGTTCGATCTTGCCTGGGTAAGGAGCGTCTGGGCATCCAGGACCTCGGTCGATGTGGTGGCCTGCACCTTGTACCGCTCCTCACTCACCCGCAGATTCTCTTCGGCCTGTTCAACGGCCTTTCTGGTCGTCGGAATATCCTTCCGGGCAAGCTCCAGATCCAATGAGGCATTTTTCACGTCGAGGCGTATATTGTCTTCGAGGGAATTCTTCTGAGCGAAGAGCTGCTTCTTCAGGCTCTGCTTCTCCTTGACGGCATAATGGGTCTTCCCCCATTCAAAAAGGGTCCACTTCAGTCCCACCATTGCTTCCCACTGATTGGCATACACGAATTCATTCCCTGAAACGTCCGGGGTGTCTCCTTGTTTGACGTAATTGTAGGTAAAGGCAACCTCCGGGTACTTCTTGCTTTTGGCCAGCCTGATCTGCTGATCCGCCTGGAGAATCGCAAGGTCGATCACCTTTATTTCGGGCCGATTTTTCAGGGCCTTCCGGAGGGACTCCTGGAACTCATATCCTACAGGTCTGTAGACGAGAATATCCTTCACCTGAGTGGGAGCGTCTATGGGCCTTGAGAGGATCGTGTTAAAGGAAGCTCGGGCCAGACGCGCATTGTTTTGCGCCCTGATAAGACCGTGCCGGGCATTGGCCAGTTCCACTTCGGCCTTCAAGAGTTCGTTGACCGGTATCATTCCCACGTCGTAAAAACCCTGGGCCACCTTCACATGCGATTCCAGGGATGCAACGGCCTTCTCCGCCACGTCAACCCCCTTATCCGCTTTGAGGATGCCGAAGTAGGTCTGCTTTACCTGAAGCGCAAGATCCAGTTTCTCCAGTTCGAGCTGCAGCCGGGATTGATCGATCCCGAGCTTTGCCAGGTCATAAGCGCTTACCAAGGCGAAGCCCGTGAAAAGAGGCTGCGTTACCGTTGCCTTCCACTGGTAGTTGTCCTTGGTCCCGACCGGCACCCTCCCGGTGATAAAAGGCGCCAGAGCAGGGACGGACATGGTCGGGGCCTTGCTTAAGTAATCATAACCGTATGAGGTACTCAATTTGGGAAGGAGGTCCGCCCTTGCCTGGTTTTTCACCTGTTCCGACTTGGTGATCTCTTCGGACTTTGCCTTGAGAGCCCAGTTGTTCGAGAAGGCCTCTTTTATGCTCTGGTCCAGAGTATAGATTTCCGTCTTGCTCTCTGCAAACGCGGAGAAAGACACACACAGAAAACAAAATAAAAATGCTATCGCTATTCCTATGACCGTTCCTCTGGAATTCATTGCCGCTCCTCCTGCCGGGCAAATTTCCTCCCCGCAGCCAGTCTCAAAGTATTCACACTCACTCGAAAAATGTTCTGACCCTCTGCCGGAAGAAGATGCAGTGTTCCGGCTAATCTTACAGATCTTTGCCCACGTTGAAGGACTGGGCCAGAACATCGCCCAGGCGCCGGTATTCCCCTGTCCAGGCCGTATATATCACAGGGTCTATCTTTTTCGCGTCCGGCTTCCCGTCTGTCATGCAGTCGTCCGATACGTAGGTTTCCATAACCTGTCCGACCACCAGGATGTGGCTTCCAAGATCCAGGGTGTGGATAGTCTTACACTCCACATTGACGGGGCATTCGCGGATGAGGGGAGCGGTTTTGAGCACACCGTAGAAAACGTCAAAAATCTCTGACTTATCCCTCTTTTTTCCGGAGTAGATACCGCAGTAGTCTACTTCCTTCACCAGGCTTGCAGGGGCAACGTTGACGGAAAAGACCCCATGCTGTTCGATCCCCTTCAACGTATGCCGCTCTCCCCGAATCGAAACACTGAGGGCGGGCGGTTTGGACGCGGCAATGCCGCACCAGGCCACGGTCATGAAGTTTGGTTTGTCATCCACCATTGCTCCTACCAGCACGGCCGGGGCGGGATAGAGAAGTTCCCTCGGACCGAGTTTAACTTTTTCCATATCTTATCTCCTTTCTCAAAATGCGATTCTGTTTGCAGGATAAACACGAATCGTCCAAATGTCAAAGCCGCGGTGAGCCAGGAGAGGCCTTTTCCGAGCCGTCTTCTTCCATGACGGGGAAGTAAATTTCGAAGGCAGTGCCCTGCCCCGGCTGAGTACGGGGTATGATACAACCTCCGTGGTTTTTTACGATGCCGTACACGATCGCAAGCCCGAGACCGCTCCCCTTTCCCACTTCCTTGGTGGTGAAAAAGGGCTCGAAAATATGCTCCACGGTCTCCTTTCCTATACCGACGCCCGTATCTGAAACATTCAGGAGGACGTACCTCCCGGGCTTTGCATCGGGATGGACACTGCAAAACTGCCCGTCCAGGACGACATTTTTGGTTTCAAACAGCAGTTTTCCGCCGCCCGGCATCGCATCCATCGCGTTCACCCCCAGGTTCATCAAAATCTGTACTACCTGCGAGGGATCGGCGCCGACGGTCCACGGCCGGTCTTGAAGATCCAACTCAATATGGACCATTTTGGGGAGAGTTCTTTCAAGGAGCCCCCGAACCTGTTTCACTTCATTGTTCAGGTCGACCGGTCTCAGCTTGCTTTCCACTTTTCGGCTGAACGTGAGGAGTTGCCGGGTCAGTTCGCTTGCTCTCCGGGCGGCTTTCTCTATCTCTTTGAACATCAAGAACTCGCGGTCGTCTCTTTCCCTGTCCAGAAGCAGTATCTGGGTGTAGCCGAGGACAGCCTGCAGAAGATTGTTGAAGTCATGTGCCACGCCGCCGGCGAGGAGTCCGACCGCCTCCATTTTCTGGGCCTGGAGGAGTTGGGCTTCCAGTTCTTTCCTCTCCGCTTCCGCTCTCTTCCTCCCGGATATATCTTCCGCCATAACAACCATCAGCGAAGGCCGGGATTCAGGGTCAAGGAGCGTGTACCAGACCTGACAATCAACGAGTGAACCATCTTTTCGAATCCACTTGGTTTCCACCCGTGTTGCGGCCTTGTCGGGTCGCGTAATGTCAATAGCCTTCCCCACTCGCCGGAATTCTTCATCATCAGGGTAGAGCATCCGTGCGTTTTCCCCATGGAGTTCTTCCGATGTGTACCCCAGAATCCGGGTCATGGCATTATTGTGCCATTGCATGATGCGATCCTGCATGAGTCCGACGCCGACCGGGAGTGTCTGAAATATCCTGTCCAGGGTGGATTCGCTTTTCCTGATAGCCTCTTCCAGGCGTTTTCGTTCGGTGATGTCCCTGGCAACGGAAACCAGCCCCACGATCATGCCGTCTTTCCTCAGAGGAGAGCCGCTTAGTTCACCAAACCTCCTTTCGCCATTCTTGGTGACAAACTCATACTCGGTCGATTGTACGGTTTCTCCCTGCATCACCCGCATGATGTCCGACGCGGCGGCTTGAAGATACTCAGGTGCCAGGATGTTAAGTTCATGGTATGTCTTGCCGACCAGTTCATCGGCAGTATATCCCAACAGTTTTTCCACGGACGGAGATACGTCCAGGACCCTCAATTCAGGGTCCAGTGAATACACCACGTCGGACATGTTCTCGAAATGGGTGCGGTATTTCTCCTCACTCTTGCGCAGGGCATCATCTGCCGCCTTATGCGCCGTAATATCCAAGGCGAACCCGCCAATCGATCGCGGTCCGTCGCACCCGCCGATGGGAAATTTGTGGGTCTGAAACACCCGTTCCTTCCCGTCCTTATCCCGCATCCTTTCCTCCCTGACGGTGAATCGGCCGGAAAGGACTTTATTGTCATCAGCCACCATGGAACGGGCAGTCTTCTCGGGAAATATCTCGTCAGGAGTTTTCCCGACCAATCCTTCACGGATTCCCAGAACATCTTCATAGAACCGGTTCGTGTAGATGTACCGGCTTTCTCCGTCTTTTATGAAGACAGCGGCAGGAAGGTTTGCCATGAATGCGGAGAACCGCGCTTCACTGGACTTCCACCGCTCTTCCATCTGCAGGCGGTCGGCCAGTTGCTGTTCCAGTTCAGTGCATCGCCGAATCAGTTCTTCATACGTCGGGCTTGCGTCCATCGGATGATTTCCTCCGTGATCGGTCTCAAAGCCTTTCTGTAAATCGAGGGAGGCGGGCCGCTCCCCGGTGGCCATCATGGAATAATGCACAGAGAGGGTCTTGAGTGCAAGGCCTTTTTAGGCAAAGAGCCGGGAGGCCCGAGACATGATCGCCGGCGGGACAGGGCTTCAGGTGAGATTTCTTCGGGTCTTTTCTTCTTTGGAAAAGCCCGAAGAGAACAACCGGATGAACGCACGGCAAGCGGGGAGGGCAGAAGGGAGCGGCATTTTCCTATTTCGAGGAACCGCGCAGGGCCCGGGTTTCATCCGGCATCAATTCCAGAGTCTGCGGGTCGATCACCACGCCGTACTTATCCCTTGCCTCCTCGACGCTCACGTACTCGTTTCTTACATCATCGAGCACCATTTCCTCGTCCCGCTCCATGGGGATGCCGTAACCGCCTCCCCCGGCTGCATCCATCACCACCGTATCGCCGGGTTTGAGCTGCGTCAGGCCGTACGGGTTTCCATTCTTCCCGTTCACCAGAAACCGGGCCCTGACGCCGGAGCCGCCGCCGAAGAGTCCCTCTGACGGATACTGAAACCGCCCCGATTGAATCCCGAGGTTGACCAGGGGCAGCGGCGCGTAGTCATCGTCCGGGATAGAAAAAACAACGCGGCGGCCAAGTCCGCCTTTCATCCTTCCCGGCCCTCCCGAATCCCGGAGCAATCCTCTCTTTTGAACGAGGAGGGGTGTATCGCTCTCAAATATCTCCACCGGCGTGTTGGCGCCGTTTGCGGGAAAAATATAGACGTAATACCCGTCATTCCTGGTACTGGCGCCCATTCCGCCCCCCCGAATGATGACCGAATGCCACGGAGTCCCGTTGCTCCTCTTGCCGTAGAACACGTTCATGGTGGCAGGGGTTCCCCCGCTCGCGGCGATAACGCGGTCCGGGAGGGCGCCCGCCATTGCCCTGTAGATGATCTCCGTGATGAAATGGCCGATCTGCATCCTGGCCGCCACCGCCGCGGGGAAATTGCAATTGACCACACTGCCTTCGGGCGCCTTCATGGCGATGGGCCGTGCGCATCCGTCGTTGTTGGGAATTTCGGGATCGAACATGCTCTTCATGGCCATGAAGACATAGGCATAGGTAAAATTGTAGACGACGTTCCCTCCCCAGTCCACCTGGGGTGAGGACCCTGCCAGATCCACAAGGATGTCACTTCCCTTCACTTCCACGGACACCTTTATCTCAATGTCCTTCTTCCCTTCCATCTGTTCCACGATCCCCTCGGCCGGGTAAACTCCGTCGGGGACTTTGCTGATTGCCTCCCGCATGCTCTTCTCGGTCCGCCCGATAATCTCGTCGGCAAGATCATCGAGACCGTCCAGGTCATATTCCTCCAGCATCTGGCAGATCTTTTCAGCACAGACATGATTGGCGGCGATCTGGGAGCGGATATCGCCGGTCACCTCATCAGGAGTCCGGACGTTCCAGCGGATCATTTCCATGACTGCGTCATTCAGGACCCCACCGTCGTACAGCTTGACGAGGGGGATGAAAAGCCCGTCTTCGTATACATCATGGTTGTCGGAAGAGACGCGCCCGCCGATGTCGGAATGATGGAACACGCAGGCCGTAAAGGCGGTGATCTTCCCTTTGTAAAAAATGGGACTCATGACGCACACATCGTTCAGGTGCCCTGCGAGGGCCCAGGGATCATTGGTTATGAGCACGTCGCCGGGTTTGTAATGATCAAGCGGCAGCTTCTTCACCAGGTTCTTTATCCCCAGGGCCATGGCCCCGGACTGGCCGGGGGTCGCGAAGGTTCCCTGGGCCAGTTCCCTTCCTTTTCGGTCGGTGAACATGCACGTGTAGTCATGGGCATCCCGGAGCAGGCTCGAAAAGGCCGTTCTGGCGACCGTGCCGTCCGCCTCGTCCACAATGGAAATCAGGCGGCGCCAGAGGATCTCCAGGGTTATCGGATCAAATTGATACGCCATATTGCTTCTCCTCCTTCATACTTCTACCCTTTGAGTCTTCGGTCTGCCTACCTGTTTTCGAACTTTATCCTGAGGAAACCATACTCGTCCACGGATGCGTCGGCGTCCTCGCCGACGATGACGGTGGATTCCCGTTCTTCCACGATGGCAGGGCCCCCAAAAGCCGCCCCGGGAAAAAGCCGGTACCGGTCATACACTTTGTGGGGAATGAAATCGCCCGTTATCCCCGAATAGGCCCGGCGTTCCCCCTTCAACGCATCCCCCAGCGATTTTCCTCCGCCCTTCATCTTCGGGAGCTGGAGGAGCTTCTGCGGGAGGGTCGCCCGTACCTTGAAGTTGATGAATTCAACAGGAGAGTCCGCGTAGGTACGGCCGTAAAGCCTCTCGTAGGTTGCGTCGAAACGGCGCCGGATCTCTTCCGGCCTCACGTCCTTGAAGTCTCCTCCCGGGGCAGGTATGTTGGTCTCCGAGCCCTGTCCGACAAAACGCATGTCCAGCGACCGCTCGAAAACAACCCGCTCGCCTGAATCCTCGGCCTGAAGGTTCTTTATCCCTTCGGCTTCCATTTCCCTGAAGATCCGCTCGATCTCTTCAAAATCCGCATCAAAGAGGGCTACCTTGTGGCTCCGCAGCAGGTCAAAAGCCCTCGGCGCAGTGAAAAAGCCCAGGGCCGAACCAACGCCCGCGTTCGGCGGTACAAGGAGCTCCGGAGAACCCAGTTTTCCGGCAAGGCCGTAGGCGTGCACGGGCCCTGCCCCGCCGAAAGCGATGACCGTGGCCACCTTGGGGTTTCCCCCCTTTTCCGCGATGTGGGTCTTGGCCGCCGCGGCCATGGTTTCGTTGATGAGATCATGAATGCCCCACACGGCCTGGATGAACGAAACTCCCAGGGGGTCGGCGATCTTTTCCTGGACCCCGCGCCTGGCGGCCTCCTTGTCCAGCTTCATCTCACCGCCGAGGAAGTAGTTCTCATCCAGGTAGCCCAGCAGGAGATCCGCATCCGTGACCCCCGGTTCCGTGCCCCCTCGTCCGTAACAGATGGGACCCGGATCGGCACCGGAACTTTCAGGGCCCACCTGCAGTGTTCCCATCTTGCTCACCTTGGCGATACTCCCGCCGCCCGCCCCGATCTCCATCAAGTCCACCACGGGGACCTGGATGGTCAACCCGCTTCCTTTCATGAACCTCTGGACCCTGCCCACCTCGAAGGTGGGAACCACGCCCGCGACACCTCCCTGAATCAGACAGGATTTGGCCGTGGTACCGCCCATGTCGAAACAAAACATCTCGGGAATATCGAAAAGCCTGCCGTAATACTGTCCTGAAATCACCGCCGCCGTGGGACCCGACTCGATAATCCGCACCGGGAACTCCGCGGCCGTTTCCACGGAGGTAATCCCGCCGCTCGAAAGCATGATGAACAGTCTTCCGCGAAACCCGATACCCCGCAGCCGGTTGGAAAGCCGGGAGAGATACTTTCCCGTGAGCGGCTTGACATATGCATTGGTGGCGGTTGTGCTGGTACGCTCGTATTCCCTGATTTGGGGCAGGACCTCGTAGGAGATCGATACGGTCATATCCGGCGCTTCTTCCCGGATAATTTCCTTGATTCGGAATTCGTGGGAGGGATTTTCAAAGGAATTCAAGAGGCAGACGGCAATGGACTCCACCCCCAGGGCGAGCAGCTTCCGGACCACATCCCGCGCTTCATCATCATCCAGCGGTCTCAGGATGCTTCCGTCACTCCTGACCCTTTCATCCACTTCGAGACGGAAACGCCTGTCGATAAGGGGCCTTGGGAACTCGGAAAAGATGTCATAGGGAGCATACCGGATCTCCCGTCCCAGTTCCAGAACATCCCGGAACCCCTTCGTCGTGATAAGCCCGGTCCGTGCCCCTTTCCGCTCAATGATGGAATTGATTACCAGAGTGGTTCCGTGGATGATCTCGTCGAGACTTCCCACAAAATCGGGGGCCTTTCCTTCCAGCTCGCGTATGCCCTGTTCAACGGCATCCGAAGGATCGCTCGGAGTAGTCAGGCACTTGTGAATTCGTATTTTTCCCGTCCGGTCGTCGAGCAGGACGA
>CAZEGG010000093.1:0-10798 GCA_964511755.1 uncultured Desulfobacteraceae bacterium
CGAACGCCATCATCGCCACGGATCTCAAAGGGAATATCATCATGTGGAATCCCGGAGCGGAGGAGACCCTGGGATACAGGGCCGATGAAGTGATCGGCAGGATGAACATCGACCAGATCTATCCGGAAGGCGTGGCGAAAAAGGTGATGAAAATGATGCGCGGTCCTGAATACGGCGGCGTGGGAAAGCTGAAGGCCTTGCCGATCGTCTACCTCAGGCGGGACGGGGAAATCCTGGAGGGAAATCTCTCTGCGTCTATCATATATGATCAGAGCGGCAAGGAACTGGCATCGGTCGGTATTTTTGTGGACTTGAGAGAGCGTCTTGATATGGAGGAAAAGCTTCGCCAGACACAAGAACAACTGCTGCAGTCTGAGAAACTGGCTGCAATGGGCCGCCTGACTTCCCAGATTGCCCACGAACTCAACAATCCTCTCTATGGCATCATGAACACGCTTGAATTGCTGAAGACGGAAATCTCGCCGGAGAGCAAGAGACGAAAAATCCTGGAGATGGCGCTTTCCGAAACGGTGCGGCTCTCGGACCTCCTGAAAAAAATGCTCTCCTTTTCCAAACCGGACGAGGAGGAGAAACAGCCCACAGATATCAACGTTATCCTGGACGAAATCCTCCTCCTGCACGAGAAGCAACTGAGAGAGAACAGCATCCGGATCAAGTCCCTTTTCGCGGAGGGGATGCCGAAGGTCTTCGCTTCCAAGAACCAGTTGCGGCAGGTCTTTCTGAACATGATTTCAAATGCCAGGGATGCCATGCCTGAAGGCGGCACCTTGACGGTTTCAACACGCCTGGAAAGCGGCAAGATCCATATCGAGATTTCCGACACCGGGACGGGCATAGAGCAAGAGCACCTCGACAAGATCTTTGATGCCTTTTTCACCACAAAAGCCAGCGTAAAGGGGGTCGGGCTCGGTCTTTCCGTCTGCTATGGATTCATCAGAGATCACGGCGGTGATATCCAGGTTCGCAGCGAAAAAGGGGAGGAGACTACTTTTACGATTACCCTTCCGGCCTACCGCCAACCTGAGCTTTAGCAAGTCCGATACACTTCGTTCACTTCACCACCGAGCTACCGAGATCATAGAGGATCTCTATTATCCGCTGGAAAACCAGGTTCTCCTGCCAAGCTCAGGGAGTCCTGCTTTTGGCGGGATTCCCGAGTTTCCCGGGTTGGTCAAGTACTCAGCAGGTCTGCAGGGTGCTCGGCGGTGCCTCCCCCGTCAGTCACTTCAGAAAAGGTCCCTCCCTGAGCTTCATGCTGCTTTATGCCCCGGATCGGAGGATCTGTCCCGGTCTTCCGCTCTAAATGAGAAATCTGGTTCGCGCTGAGAGACAGGGGCGGTTCAAGGAGCAGGACAGAAGAAATCTACAAGATAATACAGAAAATATAGTAATTACTGAAATTATAGAATATCACTTTCTCTCCTGAACCCCCGTTTTCCGAAAGGAATCTATTGTCTATCTTGAAAGTCTTAGTTTTTAGAATGCACAAAACAATCTGATATAATATGTAAAAAACATGAATATAGTGATTGGACAACATAGAAATGAGGGCCGTTCATTTTGTTGTTGACAAACGATAAAAACTACAATAAATAGAAAATTAAATAATCCCCAAGGCTCAGGAGGCATGCATCGATGGAGGACATATTGACCGTATACAAGGCGAGCCAGTATTGCCGTGTATCCCCCAAGAGCATCATTAACTGGATAGAAGCCGGACACATAAACGCGTACAAGACGGTGGGAGGACACCGGCGGATAAAACGGGAAGATCTCGAAAATTTTATGAGAAAGCAGGGAATCCCCATCCCCGAGGAAGAACAGGAAAGCGGCAACAAGCGGATCCTGGTGGTGGATGACGACCCTATCATCGTGGAAACCATTGTGCAGGCCTTGGAGGAAGAGGAATTCGATTATGAGGTTATTTCCGCTTCCGACGGCTTCGAAGCCGGATTGCAGGTAAATCATTTCAAGCCGCATCTTCTCATTCTGGACATCATGATGCCGGATATAAAGGGGTATGAGGTGTGCAGGAAGATCAAGGAGACGGAAGAAACCAAGGATACCAAAATCATCGTGCTGTCGGCCTATTTGGACGAGGAAAAGTTCAAGAAGATGAAGGAATATGGAGCGGATCTCTGTTTTTCAAAGCCCCTGCCTCTTCCCCAATTGAGACAGGAAGTGGCAAGACTGCTGGACCTTTCCTGAGTCACAGGTTGGCAGGCGAAAGGATAAAGGACAAAGATAAAAGGATAAGGGCTAAAGGCAAAACAGCTGGAAAGCCGGGCGGCTAGGCAGCTTGGCGGCTAAACAGCGGAAAAGCCAAAGAGGAGAAATGACAAATGTCAAAACAAGCATTCTCACGCCCGTTCGGCCTGCGGCCTCACTAGAGACTCAGAGGCAAAAGAGAAAGGCAGTTTTTGCCTTGAAGCCCTGTGATCTCTGCGTCTCTGCGTGAGATATTGTTTTTGTCTGTGTCTGTCTGTGTGAGTTTGCGGCTAAATAGAGGTAAAAGGATAAAGGTTGTAGAGGCTTAGGGTGCAGTAGAGGGGGACCCATGAAACTGAAAGAATCCCTGGGAAAGAAGAAGTTCGTCGTCACCTCCGAAGTGCAGGCGCCGATGGATGAAAGCCCTGAACAACTCATCAAGAGTATGGAACTGGTGAGGGGACGTGTGGACGGGGTCACGGTGCCTGAAGTGGAAATAGAAGGGGTCGTAGGCGATACCATCAAAACCTGCGAGATGCTCAACAGGAATCGTTTTGAGGCCATCTATCAGACGACGACGCGGGACAAGAATCGTATTCAGCTCCAGAAGGATCTCCTGCAGGCCCATCAGTCGGGGGTCGAAAATCTCCTCGTGTTCACGGAGGATTATCGTATTACCGGAGACAGCCTCCAGGAGATGATGTTCTTCCATGTGGACGCGGGCAAGCTGGAGTCCGTCTTGCAGCACATGCGGGAAGGAAGAACAGTAGACGGTGGTGAACTCGGAAAAGAGGCCGAATTTGTCGTGGGAAGCGGCGTGGAATCGGGCTGGGGAAAGAATGTGCCCGATCTGGAAATGAAAGAGATGGAGGCCATGGCCAGAATGGGCGCCGGGTATTTTCTTTCAACGCCGGTGTTCGATGTGGATCGGTTCGAAAAATTCCTGAAGCAGGTGAATACATTCGGCATCCCGGTGATTGCCGAGGTAATGATCCTGCGGACCGCGGGAATGGCCAGTTTTCTGAACCGGCATATCAAATCAGGAATGGTGCCGGAATGGCTGATCAGGAAACTGGCAAAAGCGACAGATAAACAGAAGGCCAGTATCGAGATATTTGCAGACACCGTAAAAGGTCTCAAAGACCTGTGTCAGGGGGTGCACATCATAACCATCGGCGGTGAAGAGAAACTGCGTTACTACCTGGACGCGGCAAAACTAAAGTGAGCCCTCAACCTTATATCTCGCCTTTTAGAGATGAGATCTCATAAACGTAACTCAGGTAAATCGAAAATGTCAAATTGCAAAATCCAAGTGCTTCAATGCATAAAAAAGGCAGGGCAGCTCGGCGGCTAGGCTGCTGGGCAGCAAAAATCTTATCTCACACAGAGGCGCGGAGATCACAGAGCTTCACAACAAAAAATGGAATGTTTTTCGCTTTTGACTCTGTGGCTCTAGTGAGGCCGCAGGCCGAACGGGCGTGAGAAGCAGGTTTAGGTATTTGGCATTTGACATTGATTTGACATTGGGATTTTTGAATTTGGCATTGAGTACGATGGAATAAGAAGTTTTCCGGGGATGTGGTCAGCCTGTGACAATGAGTGAGGATTGCACGTGGGGTCTATCACACTGACAATAAACGACAGGGTCATTAATTGTTCTCCTGGAACCAGTATCCTGCAGGCTGCGAGACAGGAAGGGATCAAGATACCGACCCTCTGCGACCATCCGGCCCTGGCGCCCTTCGGCGCCTGCCGGCTCTGTCTGGTCGAGGAGAAGAGCGGGCGTCTCATGGCGGCATGCGTTACGCCCGCTGCACAGGGAATGGTTTTGAGGACTGACTCGAACCGGGTCCTCGAACATCGCAGGAATATCGTCCGTCTCCTGATGGCTGAACACCCCGAATCATGCCTTGTCTGCAGCAAGGGGAACCGTTGTGAACTGAGGGGCATTGCAGCCACGCTCGGCATCGGCGAGATCAATCTCTATCCCATGCCTCACCCCCGGTCCCTGGAGCAGGCCAACCCCTTCATCGTCAGGGACCTCAGCAAGTGCGTCCTGTGCGGAAAGTGCATCCGTGCGGACCACGAACTGGTGGCGGTGGGGGCTATTGACTACAACCACCGCGGTTTCCTGTCCCGGCCTGAGACGGTGTACGAGCGGCCTCTCGAAGAATCGACGTGCACCTTCTGCGGGACATGCGTGTCCATGTGTCCGACAGGGGCGCTGTCCGTGAGAAATAGGCACTATGTCGGAACAACGGAAAAGGAATCTCCTTCCGTGTGCGGGTTCTGCGGAATCGGGTGTTCTCTCATGCTGGGCGTTGCCGGGGATCGGGTGGTGGAGGTCAATCCCGGAGATAGGTCCGGCACGGTCAACGGCCCCACCTTGTGCGTCAGGGGGCATTTTGGTCACGATTTCCTGCAGGCCGGAGACCGTCTGGCAGTGCCGCGCATAAAAAAGGACGAAGACTTCGCGGAGGCATCCTGGGACGATGCCCTGTCCATGGTCTCGGCGCGGCTCCGGGAGATCAAGGAAAAATACGGTCCGCAGAGTATTGGCTTTCTGGGCTCCTCGAAGTGTTCCAACGAAGAAAACTATCTTTTCCAGAAGATAGCCCGCGCCGGCATTGGAACCAACAACGTGGATTGCGGCGCATCCTTTTCCGCACGCGCCGCGCTGAGAGGCATGCGGATGCTCCAGGACGGGAGCCGGGGATCAGGGCCTCTGAAAAATCTGGAAGAAGCTGACCTTGTCTTCGTGCTGGGTGCGGACCCCTCTCATTCCTCACCTGTCCTTGCATACCATCTCAAACGGGCGTCAAGAAAGGGGAAATCCCTGGTGGTAGCTGATCCCCGGAGGACCGAACTGGCGCAATTTGCAGACTGCTGGCTCCCGGTGAAGCCCGGGACCGACGCGGCTCTCCTGACGGCGATTACGGTCCTGCTTTCCAATGGAGACGGCCTTGCCGGGACCTCCGGCGGGAGCGTACCGGAAGAGTTGCGGGAATTTCAAAACCGGTTGAATTCTTTGGACTTGACTGAGATCTTCCGGCTTACGGGAGTAGGTGAAGAGCTGCTCGGAGACGCAGTGGCGCTGATGAGGGAAAAAAGGCCGGTTTTTGTTGTCGGGCGCGGCATCCTTCAGCAAATGACGAATAGGAAGACTATGGAAAGCCTGATCAACCTGGCCCTCTTCACGGGGAGCGCTGGACCCCATGAGCCATGGCTCTTTGTGCCCACCTACGAAAACAACGAGGCCGGCGCTTTTGATATGGGTGTTTCACCGGACAGCCTGCCCGGAGGACTGCCTTTGAACCTGCAGGAGGTTCGGAAATTCTGGGAAAGAGCGTGGGATGTCAAGCTCTCGCCTGATCCGGGACTGAACGTGATCCACATGATCCGTGAGGCGGAAAAAGGCAATCTCAAGGCCCTCTATGTTATGGGTGAAAATCCGCTCCGCGGTCTGCCCCAAAAGGAGTACGTCCGGAACGCCCTGGAGAACCTGGAATTTCTGGTTGTCCAGGACATACTGGAAACCGGGCTCAGCCGCCTTGCCCACGTGGCGCTGCCGGGGGCGGCTTTCTCGGAAAAGGCCGGTTCTTTTACCAACATGGAAGGGAGGATTCAGCGCTTTGAACCCGCGGTTGCGGCGCCGGGCGATGCGAAACCTGACTCGGAAATCCTGGATCTTCTGTGCAAGAAAATGGGCCATAACGCATTCTCCGGTTCGTTTGAGAAACTTCGGAGAGAAATGGCGAAGCTGGTCCCCGGATACGAGGATATCTCCTTGCCGGGCACCGAAAGCTGGGTTCGTACGGAACAGCCGAAAGATGCGGATCGGCCGGAGAAAGAAGAAGGGGGAATGAAGTTTTTTCCGCTGCCGGAAATAAATGGGGCAGAGCAGAATGATAATTTTCCCGTGACGGTGATTCTGCGGTCTTTTCGCGGCCAGGTGGGGAGCGGCACGAGGACGAGTCGGTCTGAGCGTATTCAGGAGAGCGGATGGGCAGGAGCCGTGGAAATGTCGGCAGAGGACTGCTCGGTGCTCGACATTCGGGAAGGGGACAGGGTCCGGGTGGAATCGCCCGACGGGGCCATTGAGCGAGCCGTCAAGGTTGAAAGAGGGCTTTCCCCGGGTATTGTTGCGGTGCCGAGAGGTTTCGCAGGGAATGACGTGATGAATCTTCTGCCGCTGAAGGACCTTGCGGACCCGGATTTTCCCGGCTTTATCACCTGTCCCGCAAGAATAACAAAGGTCGCAGGACCTTAGTGTTTTGTTGCAACGCTTGAGCTTAAAGGAGGCAGAGTTTTTGGGACGGTGTTGAATGACAAATGCCAAAGCTCAAATGTCAAATGAAATCCAAATGCCTCAATGCCAAACGCTCACTCAAGAACCTAATCTCACACAGAGACGCAGAGATCACAGAGCGTTAAGACATAAAGCGCACTTTTTTCTCTGGTTACTCTGTGTCTCTAGTGAGGCCACAGCCGAACGGGCGTGAGAAACAGCTTTTAAGACTTTGAAATTGGACATTGATTTGGCATTGGGATTTTGGAATTTGGCATTAGAAGGGCAGGCTAAAGAAATTTTCGTCTTTCTGGAGCTCAAATCTCCTTATGAAACAAAAACGGAGGGGCTGACGTGGAGGGGCCAAAAGAGATAGATCGGGAGCACCTGGATGCCTTTATCCGGGAATACCGGGGAAAGAAATGGGGTCTGATCCCTCTGCTCCAGGACGTCCAGGAGGCCTTCGGGTATGTACCTCCCGAGACCATTGAACCCATAGCGGAAGCACTGAACCTTTTCCCGTCCCAGGTCCAGGGAGTCATTTCCTTTTACGCGGGATTCAGCCTGGAACCGAAGGGGAAATACGTGGTGCGGGTCTGCCGCGGGACCGCGTGCCATGTCAGGGGCGGCAGGAGCATTCTCAGGTTGATGAGAAAAGAGCTGGGACTGGAAGAGGGGGAAACAAGCGAAGATTACCAGTTCACTCTTGAAACCGTGGCCTGCCTGGGGGCGTGTTTCCTCGCGCCGACCATGATGGTAAACCAGACCTATTTTGGAAAACTCTCTCCAGCCAAGGTCACGAGTGTGCTGGATCAATACCGGAAAGAGTGATGGAGAAACTGCGTTCCATAGGGCAGCTTGCATGGTTCCGCAACAAGATCAAGGCAGGCCGGGACCGCGGAAAGGCTCAAATCCATGTGTGTATGACGGGTTGCCGTGCCTACGGTTCTGCTGATGTGCTGGCGTCCCTCCAGGAGGAGATCAAGCGACAGGGCCTGACGCGGGAGGTGGAAGTGCGTTCCACCGGCTGCCACGGTTTTTGCGCAAAAGCGCCGGTCATCGCCGTAGAGCCCATGGGGATTCAGTACCAGGAGGTTTCCCCTGAAGATGCTTCCGAGGTCGTGACCGCGACGCTGAAAAACAACCTGCTCGTGGACAGGCTTGCCTATCGAGACCCGGTTACGGGGAAGCCCATCTACTATCGGAATCAGATCCCGTTTTATGAGAAGCAGGAAAGGCGCGTTCTGGCACGGTGCGGGAGAATAGATCCCACGAGGGTCGAAGACTACGTGGCAGAAGGGGGCTATGAAGCTTTTGTGAAGGCGATCTCTGCCATGACGCCGGAACAGGTGATCGAAGAGGTTAAGAAGGCCAAACTGCGCGGACGCGGCGGCGCAGGGTTTCCCACCGGTCTGAAATGGGAATTTGCCAGGCGGGCATCCGGCCGGCCGAAGTACGTGATCTGCAACGCGGATGAAGGGGACCCGGGCGCGTTCATGGACCGGGCAATGCTGGAAGGAGATCCCCACGCGGTGCTGGAAGGAATGCTGATAGGTGCCTACGCAATGGGCGCTGAGTACGGTTTCATATATGTCCGCGAAGAATATCCGATCGCCGTGAATCACCTGCACACGGCATTGGAACAGATGCGTTCCCTTGGTCTCCTGGGAGAGAACATTCTGGGCACGGGCTTTCACTTCGAACTGTCCGTGAAGATGGGGGCCGGCGCATTCGTATGCGGCGAGGAGACGGCCCTCATGGCCTCGATCGAAGGAAAAAGGGGGATGCCCAGGGCAAGGCCTCCGTTCCCCGCCGAATCGGGACTGGACGGAAAGCCCACGAACATCAACAACGTGGAGACATGGGCCAATGTGCCGTTGATCATCATGAAAGGTGCCGACTGGTACGGCCGGGTAGGGACGGAAAACAGCAAGGGAACCAAGATATTTTCCCTCGCGGGCAAGGTGAACAATACCGGGCTTGTTGAAGTCCCCATCGGGGTTCCCATAAAGGAAGTGATTTTCGACATAGGGGGAGGTATCCCGAAGGGGCGCCAGTTCAAGGCCGTTCAGATGGGCGGGCCCTCCGGGGGATGCGTCCCTGCACAGTATCTCAACCTTCCCATTGATTACGATACTCTCCAGCGCATCGGAGCCATCATGGGTTCGGGCGGCATGGTTGTCATGGATGAGAACAACTGCATGGTGGAAATCGCCCGGTTTTTCCTGAGCTTCACTCAATCCGAGTCCTGCGGGAAATGCGCTCCCTGCCGTCTCGGCACAACCCAGCTGCTGGAGATTCTGACACGCGTAACCCGGGGAGAAGGACGGATAGAGGATATTGAGACCATCCGGAACCTGGGACAGACCATCACCGAAGCCTCTCTCTGCGGGCTGGGACAGACCTGCGCAAAACCTGCTCTTTCCACCTTGCGGTATTTCAGCAAGGAATATGAGGATCACATCCTTGAGCACCGGTGTGCCGGGGCCACGTGCGATGCCATGGTTATTTCTGCGTGCCAGCACGCCTGTCCCGCAGGCATCGATGTCCCCAATTACGTGGCGGCCATTGCCGATGGGCAGTATGGCAAGGCTGTGGAAATCATTCGCGAGCGGAATCCCTTTCCCGCAGTCTGCGGGCGGATCTGCATCCATCCGTGCGAATTCAAGTGCCGGAGAGGGGAGCTGGATGACGCCGTGGCCATTCGTTCCCTCAAGCGGTTTGCTTCGGACTGGTATTTCCAGAATGTCAGCACGAGAAGTGAGCCCTATCCGGTGACCCGGAAGGACAAGGTGGCGGTCGTAGGTGCCGGCCCCGCGGGGCTCACCTGCGCCTATTTCCTGGCCAGGATGGGATACGGGGTCACTGTGTTCGAAGGCCAGCCGGTTGCCGGAGGAATGCTTGGCATCACAGTTCCCGAGTTCCGCCTGCCCCGAAAAGTGATACAGCAAGAGATCGACTACATCGAGAGCTGCGGTGTTGATATCCGCTACAACACGCCCATTGACGCCAGGCACACGGTGGATGACCTGTTGGAGGAAGGGTATCGGGCGGTGTTCATCGCCGCAGGGGCACAGGCCAGCAAACGCATAGGAATCTCCGGTGAGGAAGAGGGCATCGAGGGGCTCCATTACGGGCTTCCTTTCCTCACGGCCGTGAAAACGGGCAGGGAAATCAGGCTGAACGGCAAGGTCGTCGTGGTGGGCGGCGGCAACGTGGCTGTTGATGTTGCCAGAACCGCCCTGCGGGTGGGGGCGGACGACGTCCAGGTTTTCTGCCTGGAGGCACGGGATGAGATGCCCGCTTGGGAAAAGGAAATAGAGGAAGCGCTTGAAGAGGGGATTGTGATCAATCCTTCCTGGGGACCGCAGGAGATCATGCATGACAGGGAAAAGGTGACCGGTATCCGGTTTGTCCGGTGTGTTTCGGTCTTCGATATGGAGGGTAAATTCAATCCCAGTTTTGATGAAGGGGCTGTCCAGACGGTGGAGGCCGATCATGCCATCATCTCCATAGGTCAGGCCCCGGATATGTCATTTCTTTCGGAGGACAGCCGGCTGGAGCGGGCCCTGTGGGGGGCGCTTATCGTTGACGAAAAAACCCTTTCCACCAACATCCCGGGAATTTTCGCAGGCGGAGATTTCACCACCGGACCCACCTATGTCATCAGGGCCATCGCTTCCGGCAGAAGGGCGGCGATCTCCATCGACCGGTATCTGCGGGGAGAGAAGGGCGGTTTTACCATCCTGGATGAAAAGACCCGGTTGGCAGAGGAGCAGGTGTTTTCCCTGGAAGAGGGAACGGGTGAGGAAAGGCCGCGGGTGGCCGTCGAGATGGCGGATGCTCAGGAAAGGGCAAAGGACTTCCGGGAAGTGGAAAAGGGCTTCACCGAAGCCCAGGCCCGGTTTGAAGCCACCAGGTGTCTGAGATGTGATCTGGAAAAGGACAGGGGAGACTGATGATCAGATCCATTACAAGAAGAAAGACTGAAGAGGAAATTGACCGGCTCCTTGCAGGATTGGGAAGGATCTTCCTTATTGGCTGCGGGACGTGCGTCACCCTTACTCATACGGGCGGCGTGCCCGAAGTGGAAGCCATGAAGGAACAACTTACGGCAAAGGGGAAGCTGATTACCGGAAGCACCGTCCTGCCCGTGGCCTGCGACAACCTGACCGGAGAGACTTTGAAGGAATTCGGTCGCCAGATGCAGCAGGCGGATGCACTCTTGATCATGACCTGTGCCTTCGGCGTTCAGACGGTCGCCAGGCAGATGAAAGCCAT
>CAZEGG010000094.1:0-10704 GCA_964511755.1 uncultured Desulfobacteraceae bacterium
CCGTAGAAAAGGCTGACGGCCGCGAAGCCCACGCCGATGGCCAGCAGGGTGACAAGGGAACGGCGTTTGTTCCGGAGGACGTTGCGAACGGCAAGTTTCATCCACTTGTTCATTGCCTCATCCCTCCTTCCATGATCCGGCCGTCCTCCATGCGCACGAGGCGTTTGACCCGATCCAGCAGCCGCTGATCATGCGTAGAAAAAATGAAGGTGGTCCTCTCTTCTTCATTTAAATCGCGCATGAGATCGAGGATCATGTGGGCGGTTTTCGAATCCAGGTTAGCGGTCGGTTCATCGGCGATCACCAGGGAGGGATCGGTCACCAGGGCCCGGGCGATGGCCACCCGTTGCTGTTGCCCGCCGGACATTTTGAAGGGACGGTTGTGCACCAGATCAGCCAGGCCGACCGCCTCCAGCCGTCCCAAGGCCCTGGCCTTGGCCTCACCGGAGGGGGCGCCTTTGATCTGGAGGGGGAGCATCACATTCTCCAGAGCGGAGAAGACCGGAACCAGGTTGAAACTCTGGAAGATAAAGCCGATGGATTCATTACGCAGTTCGCTCCGTTGATTATCCGAGAGGGAGCGCACTTCCCGGCCGGCAATTTCCAGGGAGCCTTCCGTCGGCTCATCAATGGCCCCGATCAGGTTCAACAGGGTCGTCTTCCCCGAACCCGACGGCCCCCAGATGCCCACAAATTCTCCGATATCAATTTGCAGGTCGATTCCCTGGAGGGCGTGGACTACGGCTTCCCCGAGAAAATAATCCTTTTTGATATCTTGCATTTCAATAAGGGCCATGGAAATCACCTCTCTTTTTCAAGGCCTTGAGCCGGGTCCATCCCTTCAAGCGGTTTCCCGGTCCCAGTCGCAGGGGTTAAGAGCAAGAACATCTGATTTATACTCCGCAGGTTTTGCGAGAATGTGCAGAAAATACCATTCATTTTTTCCCTCCTTGATGTCCTGAAGTGTCAGTCTACATGATCAACCGGCTTTTTGAAGGCTCCTCCGACAGGCCGGTGTTTCGGGCGATGAAAGGGTTGTGATGGGGGTGAAATGTTCAATGCGCGTACCACGAGAGGACTACGCGGACTCACTCTAGAGTGGTTCAGCTTCTGATGACTTGCAGCGTTCTGATGCCGTCATGCTTCTCTCAAAAAAGGAATATCGAGGCAATACCCTTCCGGAGACAGGACGCCTATCCGTTCCTTTTTTCACCGGCGAAATGGATCAGACCGACAGTTAGAAGCGGGATAACTGCAACAGCTGTCAGGATGACGGGCAGGGAATACATATCGGCCAGCATCCCTGTTATGGGAGTCAGTATTCCCCCGGTCCCGAAGGCAAGGCCCATCATCAGACTTGCCACCATGGATTTTCCCTTGGGGGTCAGACCCTGGGCCATGGCAATTCCCAGCGGCAGTGTTGCCATGATGAAAAAGCCGGAGAGGAAAATCGCCGCATAGAGCCACGCTCCCGACAGGTAGAGAACCAGCATGAGGCTCGGTGTCGCAAGACCGTGGGCAACATAGAAAATGGGCTTGTATCCGATCCGATCCGAGAAATGCCCGGCCAGGAGACCGCTGATTGCTCCGGCCACAACGAGGAGCGAGATTACCCCGCCGATGGTAACGAGGGAGTAGCCTTGCTCCGCATAGAGGATCGGCAGGAACGTAAAGAAAGACTGGCCCACAAAAGAGCGCAGGGTCATGACTATCCAGATGAGCAGGATCGGTTTCCAGACCGGTCCCAGTACTTCCCGGATTGACCCGAAAAAACCCTGACTCTTCAGATCCTCACTGACCGGAACCGGGACGGAGAGAAATAGATAGATCATCCCGACGAGGCCGAACACCATGGTGAAAGGCATCGCTCTCAGACCGAATGCGCCGACAAAAGAGGTGATGAGAAGGGGACCGACAGCGAATGATAGGGTGCCGCCGAGCCCGAAAACTGACATGGAAAACCCGGCGTGACGCCCCGAATGGGAGGAAACCATGCCGGCACAGGTGGGATGGAACATGGACGAGCCGACGGACCCCAGCGAGGCAAGAAGAATCAGCATAAGAAATGAAGGTGCAACGCCCAGCAAGGGTATGAAGATAATGGACAGGAGCGGACCGCCAAGAACAAAAAAGCGCGTCTGATAGTGATCAGCGACATACCCTGCGGAAGGCTGGACCACGAACGCCAGGAACCGGCTGATCCCGGTGATGATGCCCACCTGTGCCAGGGTGAGCGCGAATTTCTCTACAAAGAGCGGGAGCAGGGGCGTGACAAAAGACTGGTACAAATCTCCTATGAAGTGTACCAGCGCCAGGGACAGAATGATCCTGACGTCCGCCTTCATTTCCGTAGCCACCAATGACTCCATGCCCTTTGCACCTGCTTTCTTGCCGTCCCGTTCCTGTCCTGGGGAAGCGCCTCGAAGCGGAGATCCTAATCCTGAGGGGTCAGCTGCCGGAGCGCCCGCTGCCACATCTCATAAACATGGTCCCAGAAGAGACTTTGGGCCAGGACAAACCGGTTGTGTCTTGATCCGGCGTTTTTCATCTTCCTATCCCAGGAATTCTGCAATGCCCGGAGCCTGTCCCGCCGCACCTCATCGTCTCCGGCGCTGTTGATGAGTTCTTCGATCCTTCGTTTTCTTTCATTCTCAAAGGCAAACCGATCATCCCTGAAGAGCTTGGAAAGCCTGGCATGTTCCTCCAAGGAGTCTCTTCGCCATTTTTTCCTTTCCTCCGCCCAAACGCCTTCGTTCATTTATCATCCCTCCTCGCAGCCCCGAAAAATTCAGCCATACCGGAGTTTCAATTGGAACAACAAGGGAATGAATAGCCCATTGCGGGAAAATCCATAGTGCTGAAAACACAATTACTTTTGTACTTATGCATACCATATATCCAATCGTCCATCCAGTCGTTCCGATATTGGCAGCCACTCGCGGCACCGCTGGGTTTTCAGATTTCCGGGCTTTACGAACCGAGCGCTCGGCCTTCGTTCGTGGCCTCTCGGTCCGGTTCGGCCGCTATTTTTGCCCGCACTGTTCTTTAATTCGAGTTGAAGCGTCATGCCGGACTCCGTATCGAGTACGGGGGCATCCAGGATCACGAGTGGTTCAAAACCACTTCCGGCTTTCGCCAGACGTTTGAAATGAGTTTGATTTGCCCTCTTATAGAGGGCTAAATCAAGGCCCCGTCCTCTGGGCGGCGATCTTTACGCATGCTATATGAGCAGGGGAAGTAGTTGCTATTGAAGATACATGAAGGAGCAAGTCGGGTGAATTCATCCGGCTTGCTCTTTTGTTCGGTGCCGCCGCTCCCGGCGGCTTCAGCGGCTTCAGGATCTGGTGGTACACTTGCCGCCAAGGATACGGGAGCGCTTGGCCGTATCCGAATCCATATGGCATCGTTTGTATTTCTTTCCGCTTCCACACCAGCAAAGATCATTTCTCCCACGCCTGGGCGTTTCCCGGCGCTGCCGTGCACCGAGTAACTTGCTCAAAATTCCCATATGTTCTCCTCAAATGTTGACGCTGGACAGTACCCGCCTGCAAATGTGGGTCGGGGCCTGTCAGGCTTGAAATCCAGAAAATGGGAGCATAGGGACCTTTTGCGGGGCAGTCAAGGGAAAAAGGCCACGTGAGGAGAGCATGCGGAACAATAGACCTCCCCGGGAACGATTTACTGCTCATCGGAAAACCTGCTCCTGAGGGAGAATCAGAGATCAAAGGCCATTGTAAACCATGGACAAATGTCTGGTTGACAATAGGGGCTGGCGGTGCTATGAGATGCGATTCAAAGGGGGCGATTCCATGAGCACAAGAAATGAGTTGCTGACATGTCTCAAGGGTCATCAGGGGGACTGGATTTCAGGGGAGGCATTGAGCAGGAGACTTGCGGTGTCCCGTGCGGCGGTCTGGAAGCAGATATCCAAACTGCGGGAGGCGGGGTATGTAATCCTGTCGTCCCCGAAGAGAGGATATCTTTTTTCAAGGGCTTCGGAAATGCTCCTGCCCGCTGAAATACGGGACGGGATCGATACCGAAGTCTTCGGGCAGAAGGAGATCGCCCATTTTTCCGAGTTGGACTCCACCAACAGGACGGCCAAGGAACTGGCCATCGAAGGCGCGCCGGAAGGTACCCTGGTCGTTGCCGAGCAGCAGACCAAGGGGAGAGGCCGGATCGGAAGGAACTGGCATTCGCCCTTTCAGAAAGGGATTTACGCGTCATTGATCCTCAGGCCCAAACTGCCGCCTGCCGAAGCCCCCAAGATCACGCTGGTCACCGGGGTATCCGTGGCGGAAACCCTCCTGGCGCTCACTCCCTTGAAACCCGCAATCAAGTGGCCAAACGACATTCTGGTCGGAGGCAGGAAGATCTGCGGGATCCTCACGGAAACCGGCACGGAAATGGACGCGATCGACTTCGTGGTGGTGGGAGTGGGAATCAACGTGAACAACCGGGAGTTTCCGGATGACCTGAAAGAAACTGCTACCTCGATATACCGGGAGACCCGAAAGGCTGTTGACCGGGTGACACTCATGCAGGAATTCCTGCGGCAATTCGAGCGCTCCTATTTCCTGTTTCTTCGCACGGGTTTTGAGTCAATCGGAAAGCGGTGGAGGGAACTGGCGATGCTTCTCGGGAAGGAAGTGACGGTGCGGATGATAGATAGAACCTGCACGGGCCGCGTCCTGGAATTGGACCGCGACGGAGCCCTGCTTATTAAATGCGAAAACGGAGAACTGGAAAGGATTTACTCAGGTGACATCCAAGTCCATTGACGGAGAAATGAAAAGCGAAAGCACTACTTCTTTGCGAGGGCTGGTATACGCAGCCCTTTTTGGTGCCGCGACTGCGGCGGGCGCGTACATCATAGTGCCCATACCCCCGGTGCCCATCACTCTGCAGACCCTGTTCCTGTACCTGGCAGGTGCCCTTCTTGGAGGCCGCTTGGCCCTGTTGAGCCAGGTGGTGTATCTCCTCCTGGGGATCATCGGCCTGCCGGTGTTCGCAGGCGGCAAGGCCGGATTCGGCGTTCTATTCGGTCCCACCGGAGGATATCTCATCGGATTTCTGCCCGCGGCCTATCTCATCGGAAAGTGGAATGAAATGCTGAAGAAACCGTCTTTTCCCGGTGTGTTGTCAAGCATGATCGCAGGAACTATCCCTGTGTATCTTCTGGGGGTCCTGCAACTCTCATTCGTGGCAAAACTGGATTTGGTGAAGGCGGTTTCCGTGGGCATGCTCCCATTCCTGATCGGCGACGGGATAAAGATCGTGGCAGCGGCTCTGCTTGCCGGGCGCCTGACGGGATACTTGGGGGTCATCAGGAAGGATAATGATTAAGGCAAGAGATATTTCCTTTTCCTACGAGAGGGGACAGAGCCCGATCCTCAAGGCTGTCAGCCTGGACATCCCGGAAGGCGGTTACGTGGCTCTTATCGGGCCGAACGCGTGCGGCAAGACCAGCCTCCTCCGCCACCTTGACGGGCTGCTGATCCCTGACAGCGGAGAAGTGCTGGTGGACGGCCTGAACACTCGTGACCCCGGAGCGCTCAAGAAGATCCGGCAACTGGTGGGCCTTGTATTCCAGAACCCGGACACCCAGATTGTGGGAACAACCGTGGAAGAAGACGTTTCTTTCGGGCCCGGCAATCTCAACCTCCCGTCTGCGGAGATACAGAGGCGCGTGGAGACCGCCTTGGAGACCGTCGGGATGGAAAGGCATGGCAAGAGAGCGCCCCATACCCTTTCGAGCGGGGAAAAACAGCTCGTGGCCATTGCGGGGGTTCTCGCGATGAATCCCAGGTACATCGCGTTTGATGAGCCCACCGCTAACCTGGACCCGACGGCGCGGAGACGGGTCCTGGAGCTCCTGAAAGAATTGCACCGGAAAGGGATCACCGTGATTCATGTGACGCACCAGATGGATGAAATCGTCCACGCGGACGAGGTGCTGGTCATGAGTAAGGGGACCATCGTGGGCAAGGGCAGTCCCGGTGAAATATTGCCGAGAATCGAGTGGCTGAAAGAAGTTGGGCTCGACGCTCCCAGGGTCACGGAACTGCTGTGGCGGCTTCGGCTCATGGGAGCCGATGTCACGTCCAAAGCCTTAACCCTGGACGATGCCTGTGAAAATCTGTATGCAGCCATCAAACATGGCGCGCTGTGAAATCGGTCGGATGAGCGTAACAGGACAGTACATTCCCGGTGATTCAGTCATTCACCGTCTGGACCCGCGGGTCAAGATTATCTCGACCTTTCTGTTGAGCGTCGTCGTTCTCCGCGGGCCCGCGGACGTCTGGATAGTGCTGAGTTTCCTCCTGATGGGAGTGATTGCCATTGCCGGATTTTCTTTTCGAATCCTGACAAATTCACTCAAACCGGTGCGGTTCTTTTTGCTGCTCCTTTTCGTTCTCCATCTGTTCTTTACCCAAGGCAAAATCATAGGCCCGCTTTCCTGGTGGGGTGTTTCCGTAACAGAGGAGGGCCTTGTGAAGGGAATGACGGTCGTGTGGCAGTTCTGCCTCCTCATATGGGGCGCGGCCGTCCTCACGGCAACAACCACCCCTTCGCAACTGGTAATCGCCATTGACCGATTTCTCAAGCCTCTCAAAAAGATCGGCGTCCCCTGTCAGGATATCGCTACCATGGCTTTCATTGCCTTGCGATTCTTCCCTGTCTTTCTTGAGGAACTTGAAAATATACGAGAAGCTCAGGCGGCCCGCGGGGCCGAATTCAATACCGGAGGCCCCTTGAAACGGGTCAAAACAGCATCAGGCCTTTTGATCCCGCTTCTCTTTTCTTTTGTGAGAAGGGCGGAGAATCTGGCTGCAGCCATGGAAGCAAGAGCGTATGCAAGCGGGCCCCGCTCCTACATGAAAGACCTTCGGATGGGCGGGACTGACTATGCTGCACTCGCAATAGCAATTCTGTTAACAGGCCTGCTTTTTTTGTCAGGAAGGCTGCTCTGAACACATGATGGCCGCTCGGAGCTCCTGAAGATTTCGGGCCGGGGGTGTCAAGAACCCGGCTTGATGCGCGCCGATCTGCCGGTCACACAGGCGTTTCACGGGTATTTCGGCGCACATGCGTACGCCCGCAATGGCATGGCCGTTGCATAACTGAAGATGGGTAACGTTCAAAAAGAGCGAATTGCGCCTGTTCGCGTATGCTCTGCTGCTGGCTGGAGAAATCGAACTGTGGGGAGGTCTACATGGATGTGGAAATCGTCAATCCGTTTATAGAAGGGGCCTTGCACGTGCTGAAAACAATGGCTTCAACCGAGGCGCGTGCGGGAAAACCGTATGTGAAAGTGGACCGGGTGGCAAAAGGTGATGTGAGCGGAGTGATCGGATTGACGGGGGAAGCAAAGGGGACGATATCGGTCACTTTTACGGGAGAATGCATTCTGGACGTGGTGTCGAAAATGTTCGGTGAGGAAATGGGGGAACTCAACGACGAGATCGGCGATGCCGTGGGAGAAATATCCAACATGATTTCGGGGCATGCCAGGCAGGAACTGGAAAAGCGCGGCAAGTCGCTGAAAGCGGCCATTCCCACGGTGGTTATGGGAAAAGATCACACGCTCTCCCACATGACCCATGGGGCGGTGATAGCCATTCCATTCACCACTGACAGCGGCAATTTCACCATAGAGGTCTGCTTCGAAGAATGATAAGGAGTGAAGATTCGAATCCGGGGCGCTGGCTTCAGCCTATCCCTGGAAGGGGCTTGTTTTTCCCCGCAGCTCCAGAGTGACTGGAGTTGAGGAATTTTTTCCATTCTATTGAAGAGAAAAGCGAAGCTTTCCATTAACTCTAGCTCACTTTAGTTCACTCCAAACTCTAGATCACTGCATCACCTTGGTTACCGATACAGCCTGTCTTTGGTCTCTGACTCAGCTCTCAGAACCTGGTTTTTCGCGCATACCGAACCGGAAGGCAGTATCCTGAAATCGATCAGGACGGCCATCGTACCTGCGTTCCGTGAACAGCACCTGATTCTTGTGATCCACGAGGATGACGCTTGACGATCTGGTCCCGTACGTGGGGCTCGAAATAAAGACCTGGCTCAGTACCCGCTCCCACTCCAGGCCGACTCCCGTGTCCGGCAATTCATCATCGGGTGGTACAGTCCGGTCACCAAGGATTCCAAAAAACGCCTCCGGCAGAATCTTTTCTCCTGATCCGATCACCTCCCCGAACGCACGTTTTGCCCTTTTCAGCTTGGGCCAGGGTGTGTCAAGGAGATGATTGCTCAGCCCGTAAACGCCGTTTGTGAGCCGCTTCATCCCGTTGCCCCTGTTCGAGTGCCAGAAGAGTTCGTCTGCGGATCCGAGCACGATGTTGAATCCATTGTACCGGTGTTCTCCGTTGACGATTTTTTCCAGGTACTCTGCCGCCGGCACCTTTTTCCGGAGAAAATCAAGCACCAGATTGCCGCGCGAGGACGCGTGTTCCGTGGGATGCGCAGGGTCCCGGTAGTTGGTAACGGCGGCCAGCCTCCCTGTTCTGGTGATCCCGAGCCAGGTGCCGCCCGCTTTCAAGTCCCGGCCTGCCAGGAGGTCAGGGTTGCTTTTCCAGAACCCCAGGGGGGCCGTCGGCCGGTCATAAAACTCGTCCCTGTTGGCGGCCAGGATCAGCTTGTATGCGGGGTGTTCTTTCAGGGCGAGGAGCAAGAGGCACATAACCGGAGCCTACTTGGAAACGAGCTTTTCTGAAAGCGGAATCTTCAATTCATATTCGCCGCTGTCCAGGACAGCCTGCACAGGATAGGGCGCCTTTTCCAGGACCTTCAGCATGGATTTGTTGGTCGCAAGGACATCCGCTTTCAGCCCATCTACTCCACGGTCGTTCGCGATGCGGATTAATGTCATGAAGAGAAATGTGGCGATCCCTTTTCCCTGGTATGCTTCATCCACTACGAAAGCCAGGTCCGCGAAAGGGCTTCCGGGAAAAAGGACATACCTGGCCTCCGCAATAATACGCTCTTCCCCGGGTTCGCCCACGAGACCCACGATGGACATGGCGTTTCGGTAATCTACGTTCACATATTCCTGCATCCTCGCGTGCGGCATGGTCTTGATGGGTGAGAAATAGCGGTAGTAGACGGCTTCATCGGAAAAGCGGTAGAACAGGCGGCGCATATCGTCCACATCAGAGGGCCTGATGGGTCTGAACTGCACGATCAAACCACCCTCGAACGTCTGAGAAAACACCAGTTCGTCCGGATAAAAATGGCCGGATTCCGGCAGGTACGCCTGGTCGGGAAAGAGAAGATGATTCTCTTTGGCCGCTGCTACGAGCCCTTCCCGATCATCCGGATGAGCGATATCAATCAATGCAAGCGCCCGTTCACGGATGGTTTTTCCGGTAAGGGAGGCAACACCATATTCGGTCACGACCAGATCGAGGGATTCCCTGCCGGACAGCTGATTGGGGAGTTCTTCAATAGAGAGCACGATGTTTGACTCTTTTTTCAGGTTTCGGCTGGGAAGGGCAAGAACAGTTCGGCCGCCTGGAGAAAATGAAGCGCCTGTCAGAAACTCCTGCGCTTCACCGGGGCCGGCGGTCACATTCCCCCTGCCGGTTTGGAGCGCAATGCCCCCGGTCAGGTCAATCTTCCTGGCAGGCAGTATGAAAATGAAGCGGTCATTACTCCCGATGCGTTTGGGATCGGCTACAACATCGATGCCCTGGAATTCAATCAGAGGATTCCTGTGAAGCCACCGCATGAGTTTCGAAGTGCCGAGTGCGTACGCAGCAAGGCATTTGCCCTTGAAATTCGCTTTTTTCCGGTTGGTTACCGCACCGCTCTTGACCAAGTCCATCAATGCATCGGTGAAGAACTGAGAATGAATCCCAAGGTGGCGCTTATGGATCAGGTGCCGGGCCATGGACTCGAAAAGAGGCCCGATGGAAAAGGAGATGCAGCAACCATCCTGGATGAGCGATGCCACGTTGCCTCCGAGCTTGTCATAAACCGCATCCACCGGCCACCGGGAGAAATAAATGAGGGGTTCTTTCGCCTCGATGAGGAAGTCAAAGTCATTTGTGTGCACGAACGTGTCGCCCAGGGTGCGGGGAGCTTCTTCATTTATCTCGCCCACGACGAGGGTGGCCTGTTCCATGGCCTGCCTGGCGACATCCACGGCCGCGCCCAGACTCGCGTATCCGGCACTATCCGGGGGGCTGATCTGAACAAAGGCGGCATCGATTCGTATTGTTCCTGATTCTATGAGGCGGGGAATCTTTGAAAACCTGCTGGGAATAAGGTCAACACGGCCTTCTGTGATGGCGTCGCTGGCTATCCATCCGGAAAAGAAGGTCTTCAGACGAAACCTCCCGCTGTACCGTTCTCCGGAGGATATGGCCTGACCCAGGCTGACAAGTTGTACAAGTTCCAGATCCTGCACGTTTGTGGTTTTCGAGGACATCAGTCCTTTGACGAGGGTTCTGGGTTCGGCCACACCGGTGCTCAGAAAAATGCTCATTCCCGGCCTGATCTTTGAAAGGACCTCATCCACCTCCACGACGTCCTTTTTCCAATCCGAGTTACTGGAAGGCGACATGGCTGTTCCTCCGGGAAGTCATGGGTTACCCTGATTGCCGGGGTCCACGTGGATAGTCACATTTCCCACATTTTCCACTTCATCTTTCACGCAGCTTTCAACCGTTTTGGCAATGCTGTGCCCTTGCGCGA
>CAZEGG010000095.1:0-10698 GCA_964511755.1 uncultured Desulfobacteraceae bacterium
ATCATTTTCAAAGAGGTATGTCCCATCTGTTTCATAACATAACCTGGCAGAACCCCGGCATTCAGCATGAGACAAACATAGGTATGCCTTGTCTGCATCAACGTCCTGTATTCAATTTCAGGGGGCGGTGGCCCCCCAAAACTGGACAATGCGTTAAGCTCTGAGTCAGAATAAAAGGACTGGTGCGTATTTCTTTCGTCAGGCTGTCCAAATCCTGGAGTCCATGTCCGTCTCATAATATCAACGCCAGGAGGAGAGAAAAGGGTGGGAGTTGATAAATGTGAAAAAGGCGACAACAAGCTGATGTTTCCGGACGGCGGCTTAGGGGAAATTGTGCTGTGGCGCAAGAAAAATCCGGCCGCACGAGGGCGGGCCTGAAGTAAAGATAGGGATGGAACGTGAAGCGGGGCCTTTGAGCCGGGGATTACTTCATCATCAGGCTGGAGACGTCCAATCTCCACAAAAAGATCCCTGGACCTCCACTTGCAACGAAATCGAGTCTGAATGCATAGCGGTTGCCGCCGTATTCGGCGCAGGGCACGATCAGGTCCAGATCATCGTCCGCCACCACATGAGCGATTCCCAGGATGTTGTCGGGCTCGACCCCGAGCGTAGCAAGATCCATCTGCCAGTAAAATCCTTCAGGGTAGCCCGGTGGTGCTCCTATGTAGTTAAGGGTGAACGCAAAACGCATGCCTGCGTAGTCCACGAAAAACAGGTTCAGGCTGAGATCTTCGTTTACTTTCGTGCAATCCTCCGAAAGCAGGGCTGAGGCCTCCTGAGCCAGAAGCGCATGGGCCTCGGTTGTGGGATGGACGTCGTCCCAGAACACATAGCCTCCCTCATTCAGCAAGTCCACGCCGAAATCCGGTGAACTCTCGCGGGCATTTTGAAAGCCGAACTCTGCCGGGTCAGACACAAGTCTCTCAAAGAGGTCGTAAGCATTAAGAAAATAGATGAGAACACCCGGGTGGCTTCCTGAAAAAGAGGCGAGCGAATCGGCGATCTTCTGATTGAAGTCCATGGAATAGGCGGACGCCTCGGCCTGCTTCCCAGCTGATTCAGATAAGAGACGCGGGGTCAATCCCAGGTCCGGCAGGTTCAGGATCAGGATTCGAGATACTCCATCCGATGCAAGCGTTTCAAAGCCGTCCATGATGTTCGAAACAGCCCTTTGTGCGTCGGTGCGACCAAGGAGAAGATAGTCATTCGCTCCTGCCCAGACGGTGAAGAGCCCCTGTGGTGAATTACCCTTCGCCTGCCAAGCGGCGATCTGCGCCCGCAGGCCGGGAGGAAGGAGGCCGTCCGTGCTCGCTCCGCCGTATGCCAGGTCGTCCAGGTCCGCGCCCATTATTGCCGCCAGGTGTTCAACCCACACCGGTCCGTTGGAATATCGGCCTTCGGAGTACCTGCTGTCCGGAATTTCGCCGCTCGTCGCCGCATAAAGGTTCCCGTTGTCGGAGAGGCTATCGCCGAAGGCCACGATGTTCCCGAATGTTTCGCCGTGAACGGGCAGCGCCGCAATGAGCAGCATTGACATGGCGGCAAAAAAGAGCATTGTCCTTTGTGAGACTCTTTTTAAACGCATCTTGATCCTTTCCGCACTGCACATCAGCCGTCCTATTTTTCACGGCCATACGCAAGGTCCTTTGGGTTAACTATCTTATGCTGTCTGAATATACCATATCTTGTCTTTCGTAGGGAGGAAAAGGTGAAGCAAATTTCTCCAAACGGGAAATTAATTGCATAGATTGTGTGGACAAGTTGGAAAGATTATTATAGGATAGCTTTGAATTGTGAGTTGTGAATTAGAAGAAAGGGATTCGGTGGGGCAGAGCCGTCCCGCTGAGGGTCAGATTTAAAAGCCCGGATAACTTGGAGCCTTTTACACACGTCCGGCCCGTATCCTCAGGGGCGGTCACTCGTGAGCGTCCAAAATTTATTTGTGAACGGGCGCAGCCACAGCGTTTCGTGAGATATCCCGGCAGCGCCTTCCTGTCTCGAGAAATGTGTAAAACATTACCTTTAAATTATATTGAATTGCATATAGATTCAGCATTTTTCTGTTTGTGATTCACCAGGGATTTCCCCCTGGTTTATAAATAGCTGAAAATAATATTAAAATTTGTCTTCTATAAATCCGTCCATTCTGGCATAGTCTGTGCTCAAGAGATGGGCAAGAACACGGTTCTGCCTCAGCAATCTTGTGAGAGATATTGGACATGTACAAAAAATTGCTTATTCTGGGACTTTTTCTTGCCATTTTTGCCGGGTCGGCTGCGAGAGCGGAAAGCCCAAATGGTTCAGCGCCGCCTATTCCTACAAGTCCTACAAGGATCGGCGGCACTATTGTCGTAAACGGAATACTGCTCACCGAGGCGACGGATTCCGGCTATACCATTGAGGTGACCAAACCGGACGGAAGCGCATACAGTCCTGCTGCACGGGATACCGACGGGCTGAATGGCGAAGGCTTTTACACCATAAATATACCAATCTTCGACCTGCTCAACCAGCCTGGCGGAGCGCATCCCGGCGATGCCGCCAGCATACATGTTTACAAAGACGGATCAGAGCTTTTGGTCACCTCGCCGATTAATGGCTTGCTGGTTGTGGGAGACGGCGGTTCGGCGAGCTTGGTTCCCGTTCAGGTGCAAACAAGTCAAGCCCCTGTCAATCCTCCAGCCGAGCCACGCGTTGTTCACAGGGAAACCATCCAAGATATTGAATCGGCGCCGGTCGATCTCGGGTCGATAGCCACCGGGGGCAACACAATGGGCTTGGCGGTCAATTTCCCGCCTTTCACCAGCCCGGTGGATATCTGGGTGGTCGTTCAACTGCCTGACGGAACGCTTGCTTTTCTGGATTCTGAGCACGTCCTGACTTTGAACCAGGTCCCTTTTGAGGTGGGCGCGACAGAGGCCAATGTTTCGACCATCGTGAAGGAATTCGAAATATGTTCACAGTCCGGTGGGCCCCTGTTGCCCGAAGGCCGTTGGACGATTTACTGGCTCATTACACCTGCCAATGGCGGCAATATTGATCTCATTGATTTTGACAAAGGGCCGTATGAACTTGATGACTACGTTTTTGATCTGCATTGCGAGTAGGCTTTTGCCGGTATAGGATTGATCAATGGTGATTCATTACATGTGCACTAGAACGCTACGAATAGTTTTCATTCTCTGTCTCATCCTGCTTTCCTTTACGGCCATTCGCGATTCATTTGGAATGGAAAACCGGAAAGGGCAGGAGAAGAGATTTGAAGTTTTCGAAAAAGGATTTCATCTCGTTGTAGACGATGATCTGATTTCCCTGGAATCGCATGAAGCCGATCTGGATAGCGTCCTGAGCGATATCTCGAAGGGAATGGGGATTCGTATTGAGAGGCCGGCAAATTTTCATCGCAAGGTTTCCGCGACCTTCCGAGATCTTCCCCTGGACGCGGCCTTCAAGAAACTAGTGCGCAATTGGGGAATCGCATTTTCAGGAGAGAAGAGCCAGGGGGGACAACAGATCTACAAAGCTTTTTGCCTGGCCGAATCCCTGCGTGAAAACAGGATGAATGATGATAACGATAGGCGGCCTGCGACAGGTCCGCTCCGTCAAGACACCAAGGCTACCCTGCCGATATTCGCTGCTGCAAACCGCCTCGCTAAAGAGGCTCCGCCGGTTGCGCGTCCAAATAAAAAGGAACTAGCGGCGGTGGCGCCCCACGAATTGGTCGTCAAGTTCAGGAGGAGTGTCTCAAGAGACAAGGCACTGGATCTGATCCAGGCGACAGGCGCCTCTATCAAATCGCAGATAGCAGCTCTGGGTTATTATGTTTTATCTCTGCCTCCCGATCTCACCGTAAATGAAGCTTTGGGCATTTTCGATAAATATAATGCGGTTGAACGGGTGGAACCGAATTATCTTATCCCCATAAAGACCATTCCCAATGACCCTGATTTCCCCGAACAGTGGGCTTTGGACAACACGGGCCAGAACGGCGGGACCCCTCATGCCGATATTGCTGTCACAGAGGCGTGGAATCTTGAAGTGGGAAATAAAGGGGTGATCGTGGCTGTTGTGGATACCGGCGTTGATTATACGCATCCTGATCTTGCTCCCAATATCTGGCACAATCCGGGAGAAATACCCGGCAATGGGATAGATGATGATGGAAATGGATATATCGATGATACTATTGGATGGGATTTTGTGGACGCAACGGGGGGTGCTTCAGACGAAGATTATCAAACGCCTGACAATGATCCCATGGACAAGGAGGGACATGGAACTCACGTGGCAGGCATTATAGGAGCAGTCGCAAACAACGGGATAGGCATTGCAGGGGTCGCTTGGCGATGCCAGATCATGCCGGTGCGGGCAGGGTACAAGACACCATCAGGCGACGGAGTCCTTCAGAGCGCCGATGCAGCACAGGCAATTATCTATGCCGTGGAAAACGGGGCCAGGGTGATCAATCTGAGCTGGGGCGACTCCCGGAAATCCAACCTGATCGAGGACGCCATCACATTTGCCGTGAACCGGGGCGCGCTCATTTGCGCCGCAGCCGGCAATGAAAACACTTCCAGCCTTGTTTACCCGGCAGCCTCGGATAGTAATGCAGTCATTGCTGTTGGCGCAACAGACAGCCAGGACCGGAAGGCGTCTTTTTCAAACTATGGAGATTGGGTGGATGTCTTCGCCCCCGGTGTAGATATCTACAGCACCTATCTGGACAATTCCTATCGAGAAATGAGCGGCACTTCCATGGCCACGCCGCAGGTATCCGGTTTGGCAGCGCTTCTTTTTTCCTATTTGCCCGAGTTAACTCCATCAGAGGTCAAGGTCAGAATCATGCGTTCGGCGGATGTGCAGGCAAACCTTGTCGGCGACAGCTCAACTTCCGGGAGGATCAACACCTGCAATGCCCTGACAGCCGTATTCGTCGGGCCGCATATCTTCTCACTGAATCCGGCTGCAGCTCATGAGGGAGATCAGATCTCCATTTTCGGTGATGGTTTCGGCAAGGAGCAAGGGAGCGGATCCGTTATTTTCGATTCGGAAATGGCTGGCACGATTATCTCCTGGAGCAACACTGTTATTGTGTGCGAGGTGCCGGAAGGGACCCAGTCCGGTGCGGTGACTGTGAGCACTCTTGAGGGAAAGAGCAACAGCTGCGACCTGACAATTCTGCAGAGATACTATGACGAAACAATGGTTCAAAATTCATTCCTTGGTGGGGGAGAAGCCCAGGGGTGGCAGGCGGATGACCAATCGTGGACCTATCAACTCCCTTTCACCTTTCCTTTTTATGGCAGACTGTACGACACCCTGCATATCTCATCCAACGGCTTCCTCTTTTTCTCGGCTGACGCCGCCTCCTATGCGGGCAGTGCGGATATTCTGAAAAAGGGATGCATGATTGCGCCGTTATGGGACGACCTGATAACGAACGGTTTCTCACAGCAAGGTGAAGATATCTATATTCACACGCCGTCGCCTGATTCGATTTGCATTCGCTGGAAAGCTGAACGGTATGAAACCGGTGACCCGGTCAATGTGGAAGTGGTGTTGTATCAAAACGGTGGCATCGCCTTCAACTACGGTTGGGGAAACACTAATCTGTCTCCCACGATAGGTATTTCCGGCGGAAACGGCTTTCACTACCGACTGTCTTCGTACGATGGGAAGAGAGAGCTGACTCAGGCCCAAACGGTCCTTTTTACTCCCTGCAGACAGACCTTTACCATAACGCTTCATCCGGGCTGGAATCTGATTTCCCTCCCCATTGAACCGCCCTCTAATCAAGTCAGCCAGATAATGAGTTCTATGAGCTCGAACATAGAAAGCTTGTGGGGCTTCATAGACGGCGTCTGGCAAGAGTATATTCCGGGCGATCCGGGTGGAAGCCAGCTTCAGGTACTGAAATCGGGCTATGGGTATTGGGTTAAAGCCGACAAAGGCGGGATTATTCAGGTGCAGGGAGAAGTGAAGGCTACTCCCCTGGATCTCACTCCCGGCTGGCATTTGATAGGAATTCGGTCGCTTAAGAATCTGCCGGTGAAGGAAGCCCTCGCAGCCATTGACGGACAAGCTTACAGTGTTTGGTCATGCAAGGATGGAACGTGGCAATTCTACAGTTCTCAATCTCCCGGGCTCAGCGATCTTGAGGAACTGACGCCGGGAATCGGATATTGGATAAACATCCAAGAGAGCAGGTGAGACCCGCAATCCTCACTGAATGCAGAAGGAATTTCCTTCCAGTTCAGATATCACGTGAGCAGCACGAGCTTACCTACCGTATTTCCGGATTCCATGGCTCTGTGCGCCTGCATGACCTCCTCAAATGCGTAGGCGGAGATAGGCATTTCCACGAGGAGACGTTTTTCATCAAGCTTCAGCAGAGTATTCATAATCTCTCTGAACAGTGAGGCCTTTTCAAAGAGGTAGATCAGGTTGAATCCGCTAATGGTCCTGTTCTTACCGGTAAGGTCGAATGGATTGAACCGAGGCGTCCTGAAGTAGTACCATGCCAGCTTGAAGTAATTCTTTCGACCTGTGTGCGAGAACATGGAGGCAAACCCGTAGGTGATGAGCCGGCCGGCCGGTTTGAGATGGTCGTAGGATTCTCTCAGGGTCGATGCTCCATTGGCATCCAGGATCATGTCGTAGCCTTCGGGGCTCCATTTTTCAGCTCTTTCCCAGAGGCGCTCTCCTTCCTTGTCGATCACCAGCGACGCGCCCGCTTTCCTGGCGAATGGCGCTTTCTCACGGCGTCCCACAACCCCGACTGAAAGATTGCCGTTGGCCTTGAGGAGGTGAAGGAGTGCAGTTCCAACCCCGCCTGCCGCCGAATGAACCAGAGCTCTGTCATGGGGCTGAAGGTGCCCGACATGATGGAGGGCGTAGTAGGCGGTCAGGTAGGCAACAGAAAAAGCGGCGCCCCGGGAAAAATCCCAATGAGAAGGAAGAGGCCAGAGATGATCCGGGATGGTATTGATTGCTGTGGCATAGGCTCCGAACCGTGATACCCCGAAGACCCTGTCCCCCGGCCGAAAACCTTCTATTCCGGGTCCCATCTGAGCGACAGTCCCTGAAAATTCAAGCCCTGCACAGAGGGGATACAAGTGCTTTGCCGCCGCATAGAGTCCAAGACGAACGCTTATGTCCGCGAAATTGATGCCGCATGCCTTGACCGCTACCTGAATCTCTCCCGGCGCTGGCTCTTCCAGAGGAGTTTCAGCAATCCCCATTCCCTTGTACGATCCGGGTCTTTGAATTATTATCCTTCTTACTCTGGACGGCATACAGGCATTTTCGTTTCTTCGAGAATCTTTTTTTGACGAGGCATGGAGACGGGTCAAGACTCGAGCCACAGAGAATCGGATCGGTTCTCCGTCAATTGACGCCTTCCTGGTCGAGCCTCTCCGGAAAGCTCTTCAAGGCATCCAGCCAGCGCTCCAGAAGTTCGGTGCAGACAGGATTCTCCATTTTCGGAATATTTCCAGTGGCAAGCGCGGGAATCAGCCATGAAAGGGCGGTCCGAACGTCGCGAACGGTAACCACAAACCCCCCGGAAGCAAACATCCGGTCCCGGTAATTCAGCGTGACGCGGATCAAAATATTGAATATCTTGCGTGCACTTTCAGGATACGTCCCCGGCTCTTCGCCGACACTCCTGAACAGGGCATCCAGATCCTTTTCATCCACGTTACACCTTGCCTTTCCTTACAAGCCCGGCAAAATGCTCAAAGGAGCGATCAAAGGTAGCCTCTGCGTCTGACGGGAAGCAACATCCCGGAAGCTGCCTCATCCTGAGATGGTAGGAGATGCACTGGCAGCAGATACCTTTTCTGGAACAGGATTCGTAGGTACAGTTACATCGCGCAGAGTTCTTTTCCTGTTGGCATTCCATAACCATCCCTCTCCCTTCAACCTATTCGCATGGCCTCCTATTCGTCAGTATAGCATATGCTGTCTGAAAGACAAAAGCACTTTTCCCTTGACAAACCGACTCATTTGTAAAACATTTCTCTCGATTATGTTCAAAATCTGAACAATTTAGCCAAATCCATATCCTGGGCGAGTATCGGCCATAGTGGATCTCGACAGTGGAAAAGGAAGACTTGCACATTCTGCGGCTCATGGGAGAGGTGGAAAGGGACGGAAATCGGACCCAGAGAGAACTTTCCTCCCGGCTCAATATTTCCCTTGGCCTGGTGAACATGTTTATGAAGAGACTTATCAACAAGGGGTACTTCAAGGCCAAGACTATGCCGCAGAATCGCCTCAAGTATTTTCTCACTGCAAAGGGACTTGCCCGCAAGAGCAGACTTACCGTTGAATACCTTAAATACTCCGTGCATTATTACCGGGAAGTAAAAGACCTGCTCCTTGAGAAATTTGAAATGCTGAGAGAACAGGGCGTTGAACGCATCTTTTTCCTGGGGGCCGGAGAAGTCGCCGAACTGGCGTATCTCTACCTGCAGCTGACGGATATCCAACTGGGCGGAGTTGTCGACGATCAGGGAAACGGACAGCGCTTTTTCGGCTTTGACGTTGAGCAACTCCATCGGCTTGAAATTTCCAATTTGGACCGGATTTTGGTAACCAGGCTTGATGATCCCGAAAGGGGTGTCCGTGTACTCCTGGAAAACGGTGTCGAACTTGATAAGATCATTACGCTATGAATGAGGATAACGCCAGGTGGTATGCTCTCCACACCCGCAGCCGGTTCGAGCGAAAAGTATTTGACGGTTTGCGGGGGAAGAACCTGGAGGCATTTTTGCCCAGAGTCCAGGTCATGAGCAAGCGCAAGGACCGAAGGAAAAAAATCCATGTCCCCATGATTCCCGGGTACGTGTTTGTGCGTTCCATCCTGGTGCCGGAAGATTATTATCCGATTATCGAGACAACCGGGGTCGTACGCTTTGTCAGCTTCAAGGGGAAGCCCGTGCCGGCCAACGACGAGGAGATAGCCTCCCTGAAGATCCTGGACGGGACCGATCGGACTGTTCAGAACCGGGCTTATATGAAAAAGGGCGACCGGGTGATGATAATGGAAGGCCCTCTGAAGGGCCTCGTGGGTTTCTATCTGCGTCACAAGAGAAAGAGTGACCGGGTTGTGCTCTCGGTTGAACTCCTGAAACGGTCTCTGGAAGTGGAAATAGAAGACTGGGCCCTTGAGAAAATTTCATAGCAGCGAGCGTCCGTAGACGGGTATATACAGGAGTTTGGCTGGAATCACGAATAGGCGCACTTCTTGCTTCCAGGGGTTGTGAAAGCTGGTCATGTATGCGCCTCCGGTGCAATGACTGTAAGTGATTCAATTTCAATCGGTTATGACCTATTCGGCCCGGTAACCGAAGGGGCGGAGCTGTGCAGCTTCAGGAGAACAGGTGAAGAAGGAGAAAAGGATGAAGATACTTATTACCGGGGGTGCCGGTTTTATCGGGTCGCACCTGGCTGAAAACCTCCTGGATGCAGGACATGAAGTTTTTGTGATCGATAACCTGTGGACCGGCAAGTTGAGCAATATAGCGCATATTCAGAACCATAAGCGATTGCACCTGGTCGTGGATACGATTCTTAACGAGTCGGTCATGAACGAACTGATCTTCAAAGTGGACCGTGTCTATCATCTGGCTGCGGCGGTGGGTGTGAGGAACATTATGGATCACCCGGTTGAGACCCTCGATATCAATGTCAAAGGCTCGGAAGTCGTATTGAGGCTCGCGAACCGCTTCAAGAAGAAGGTGCTGATTGCATCCAGTTCCGAGATTTACGGGAAACACATGGATGGCGACCTCCGGGAAGACGATGATAGGATTCTTGGAAGCGTGAAAAAGAGGCGATGGGCCTATGCCTGTTCCAAGACCCTTGATGAATTTCTGGCGCTCGCGTACTTTGATGAAAAGAAATTGCCGGTTGTCATTGCACGCCTGTTCAATACGGTAGGGCCGAGGCAGACAGGACAATATGGAATGGTGCTCCCCAATTTCGTCCAGAGTGCGCTACTGGGCAAGCCGATCACGGTTTTCGGAGAGGGCGATCAGAGCAGAAGCTTTACCCACGTGCACGATGTGATCGGGGCAATGACCAGGCTCATGGAGGAGGCCAAGGCGGAAGGCGATGTGTTCAATGTTGGGAGCGGGTATGAAATCACCATCAATGAGCTGGCACAAAAGGTCAAAGACATGACAAAAAGTGATTCGGATATCGAGCACATCCCATACGAGAAGGCCTACGGGCCGAGTTTCGAGGATATGCAGAGGAGATGCCCCGGGATCAAGAAAATCAAGGATCTTATCGGGTACGAACCATCCTATGATATTGATGCCGTAATTCAGAGCGTGATTGACTATTTCAAGGAATAAAAGCTACCGGGCATAAGGCGTAGGGCGCAAGGCTAAATGAACTATTTTTCCATAGGAAGGGAATGAGAGGGAAACGGAAAGGCGGGGAGCATGAAATTTGAAAAGTATATCCTCTGCATCGGGGCCGGCTATGTGGGCGGGCCCACCATGGCGATGATTGCCTATAAGTGTCCCAAGTACAAAGTGACTGCAGTGGACGTGAACCCCCAAAGAATCCGGCAGTGGAATTCCGACAACCTTCCTATCTTTGAGCCCGGCCTGGATAAGATCGTGCGGGCGTGCAGGGGAAAGAACCTTTTTTTCAGCACGGAGATAGAACGGGGAATACAGG
>CAZEGG010000096.1:0-10642 GCA_964511755.1 uncultured Desulfobacteraceae bacterium
GGACTACCCTCACCACTTGGGATACATCTTTGTAGGCATCTGGCATTTCCTCTTTAAGCGTCGTTTTGCCCCGGGATTGGACAAAAATCCCTTTGTCCTCCAATTCGCGATGAATGGATCGGCCCTTTGATATCTTAATAGCCTTTGACCGGCTCAGAACCCGACCTGCCCCGTGGCAGGTGGATCCGAAGCTGAGGAGCATGGCCGCTTCTGTTCCTGCAAGCACATAGGAGTGGGTACCCATATCGCCGGGAATGAGTACCGGTTGACCGGTGGCATGGTACGCCTCGGGAAGGAGAGGGTGCCGCGGAGGAAAGGCGCGCGTGGCGCCTTTTCGATGGACATACATGGTTGTTTTCCTGTTGTTTACCGAGTGTTCTTCCCGTTTTGCGATGTTGTGGCAGACGTCATAGAGCAAGCGCATCCCGAGTTCCTCGGGGCTGATTCCGAGGGTGTGGAGGAGGATCTGTTCAGTCCGGTCCATGAGTATTTGCCGGTTGGCCCATGCGTAGTTTGCGGCACAGGCCATGCCGCAAATGTATCTGCGTCCCAGGTCGGATGAAATGGGTGCACAGATGAGCTGGCGGTCCGGGAGGCCAAGAGAATCCGGCGAGATCTTGGTTCCCATTTCTTTGAGGAAATCATCACATATTTGATGCCCGTAGCCTCGAGATCCTGAATGGATAAATACGGTGATCTGATCCTCAAAGAGGCCGAAAGCACGGGCTTTTTGCGGATCGAAGATGGTATCGACAGCCTGAATTTCCAGGAAATGATTGCCTGAGCCGAGAGTCCCCAACTGGTCGATCCCCCGGGTGCGTGCACGTTCACTGACGACCGATGGATCTGCTCCCTGCATGGTTCCCCGGTCCTCTGTTCGATCAAGGTCTTCGGGCTTTCCATAGCCGTTCTTTACGGCCCAGGCAGCACCTTTTGCGGCAACCTGGTCCTGGTCCTTTTTTGAAAGACGGACATTCCCTCTTGATCCCAGACCTGTCGGGATGCCCTTGAAAAGTTCAGCCACAATGGTCTGCATGAGATCGGCCGTATCAGTTGCAAGGAGTGATGTGGTCATGAGGCGGCAGCCGCAGTTGATATCGTATCCGACTCCGCCGGGAGAAATGACGCCGTCTTCCACGTCGAATGCGGCCACGCCCCCAATGGGGAATCCGTAGCCCCAGTGCATATCAGGCATGGCCAGAGAGTACCCGACGATGCCGGGCATCGTGGCCACGTTGCAGACCTGCACCAGACTCTGATCCTTCTGGATGTCTTTCAGCAGGTGTTCGTTTGAGAAGATGAGACCGGGAACCCGCATCGGCCCGGCTTTCGGGATGAGCCAACGGCAGGAGTCCAGTTTTTCTAATTGAATGTCCATTCGGATCACCTCTTGCTGGGGAGCGTACAATTGAAATTCGGGATCAGACGTCGAAAATGACGCTTGCCTCCCAGAAATCATCATGTTTTCGGGATATACCGATCTGATGGTAAGTAACGGCTTTTATTTCACGGAGGATTTCGTGATCGTCAGGGGAATAGGGGACTGTGTCGATGCTCGCTTCCAGGTGGCGCGGAGAAAGCGAGACAACACGGGCATGAACCGTCACCTTTTTCTCTCCTTCGAACAGGTAGAGGATCTCTCCCAGCCAGCGGACCATGAGGTCTTCCAGGTCCCGGCCGTCAAGGTGGAGCGGAATAGTTTTCATGGGCGGAAGGGGATGCGCGTTGACCATGACTTTGAGCATGGCCTCGGCGGCGTTTTCAAAAAGGCGTTCGAGGGTCTCTCCGCGGACCCTGAGGCCCAGATCGGCTGTATGGTCAATAGTAGTAAACTTCTGTCCATCGAAACCCATTTTGACAGAATAACTTGTCCCTCAGCCGTTGTCAAAACCACAATTCAAGCAAGGTTATCCGAAGGGGATGGACTGAAGAAGCAAATATCAAGGCCAAAGCTCAAGGAAATTTCGAACAACAGGATGACGGGACACGGTAAAATCATGCCGCTGATCGCTGTAATGGCACCGGAAATGCACTTGAGCATTTGGGATTGGCCATTGAATTAACATTTGGATCATGGAGTTTGGAATTGAAAAATCTGGCGAAAGAACATTATGTGCGTTTTGACTACAAACCTATTCATGAAGCACAGAGGACCGGAGGACGGAAGAGCATGCATTGTTTTTTCTGTAAAGGCGAGATCGAGACAAGCGAGAGAATAGGACGAGAGGAAGATTGTCCCCATTGCGGGAGACCGCTCAAGTGTTGCCTGCAGTGCAAGTTTTATGATCCCCATGCGTATAACGAGTGCAGGGAGGTTTCGGCGGACCGCGTTCTTGACAAGGAAAGGGCCAATTTCTGCGATTACTTTGTACCCAGAGGCGCGTCCCGGGGAAGTATCAATAAGAAAGTGGAAGCCAGAAAGGCCCTGGAAGCCCTTTTCAAAAAGTGAGTCACTTCAGAAAAGCCTTTCGAGACAACGCACAAGGCCGTCCGTGTCCGGATGGTCGCTTTTCAAAAAAAGCACAATATATCCCGCTGTATCGGCCCCGTGTTCAATATATCCTGCGCGGGTACTGATCCCTTTGAGGGTGCCGGTTTTATAAAGAAAAGGCCCTTCACGCGGCAGGAGGCTCCGGTAAGGTCTGAACCGGTGTAGCACCGTGAGCATGTCCTCGGGGGAGATCCGGTTTTGCCGTGAAATACCAGATCCTTCTGCAATTTCAAGGTTATTCAGCCCCAAGTCCTTTTCCGCATAGCCAAGAACGGAACGGACACCTTTTTGAAGAGTTGCCGGAGGTCCATACACTCGTGCACCCATGGAGAGAAAGAGCTGGTTTGCCACAAAGTTGTTTGAAAATTTGAACATCTTCTTGATAACGTCGTCCAGCGTAAGAGGTGAGAAATGGGTATAGATGAGCGTATCTCCGTGTTTGAGGATTCCCGGGCGTATGCCTCCTGTCCTTACTATCCCGTTATTCTTTAAAAAGAAAGAGAGAAGTTCCCCGGCGTAAAGGGCCGCCTGTCCGCTATCGTGAGAAAAAGTATACCGCCCGCTTTTCTCTTTGAGAGTATCAATCTTCTCGCGCGCAAAAGGTATCATCGGGGTCTGGGGTTCGGCCGAGAGAATATGCCCCTGTTTGTCCCTGGTGAAAAAGAGGGTGTTGAAATTAGCGCAGAAGGCACCCGGAGGCGCATCATAAGGATTTGTGGACAGGCTTTGCCCCGGGATGCTTATGCCGGGGGCAAAAAAGGTCTCGTCGAGGAGAAGGTCCCTGAAGGATCTGAGTTTCCCGGCAATATGTTTCGATATGTCTTGCAGGACCTCTGATATGAGGAACGGGTCGCCGTACCCCTTTATCAGGAGATCGCGTGTGGGAGTGAGATAGAAGTCCGTCCTGAAACGGTATGTGGGTCCAAGATAATGGAGTGCGGCAAGGGCGGTGAGGACTTTGAGAGTTGAGGCCGGTACATACTTATCGGTAGCGTGACGGCTTGCGAGGATTCTGCCCCTGGCATCAACGGCAAGAAGTCCGGCGTTCGAAGGAATTTTCCGCATACAGGGAGGCAGAGAGTGCGCAGTGCAGGGTGTCTCCTGAACAGGGATGAAAACGAGAAAGAACATAAGGAGAAACAAAGGAAAGGAGCCGCGGACACGGCCGGGCGGGCGGATCCTCCGGAATATGTCTGAGAAGCTTGGTCTGGGAGTATTTTGTGGCAATCCTGAATATCGTCCTTATGTTGAGAGTACTGACGTTCGCCTGAACAGTGGCGCGAGGTTACCATGCATATCATCGAATTGATTATTGTCGGGGTGATTGTTGCAGGTGCGGTCTTTTTTTCTGCAAGGAGCCTCTACCGATCGTTTAGAGGGCAGAAAACGGCCTGCGGCTGCGGGGAAGATTCCTGCCCTTATGCTGCTAAGGGTAATTGCGATCAAGAGCATCCCCCGTGCTGAGATTCCCGGATTTTCCGGGAATGCCTCCGGCAAGGATTTCTTGTCGGGCCGGCCGCAGCAGATCACTGTCGAGAAATGCGGGCCAGGTACCCTGTGAGAAGATCCAGTTTTTCTGCAAGCGGCTTCCGCCTGTCAATGAAGAGATGGTATTCTCCCCTGATCTTGCAAATACCTCCCCGCAACTTGAACCCGGCAGCCTCAAGGCGATCATAATGTATGCGGATGCCCTGACGGGCAGCCGTTTCCTCAAGGCTTGCGAGCTTTGTCTGAAGGAGGGAGGATGTCTTTGCTTTTTTGTTTTCCTGTGGCATCATTGTGGTGTCGGGCTGTATTCTGTTGCAGTCTTATAGCACAACGAGGCGGCATTTTCAACGAGGAGGATAAGAGTATTGGAAAATCATTTTGAATCCATTGATCAGGTGTCTCGGGAACTGGCAGAGGCCCACTACATAGCCGACAGGGCACTTGCCACGGTACTCTTCCTGGCACGTCGCCTGGAAAAGCCCATTTTTCTCGAAGGCGAGCCCGGTGTGGGAAAGACTGAAGTAGCTCTTGTCATGTCCCGCCTCTTCGAGGCGCCCCTTATACGACTCCAGTGCTATGAGGGCCTGGACGCAACTACGGCGCTCTATGAATGGAATTATCCGAAACAGCTCCTGCATATCCGAATTGAAGAGCAGCAGAAAAAGGGGATGGAAGAGATCGAACGTGCTATATACAGCCCTGAATTTCTGATAAAAAGGCCACTCCTGGAGGCCATTATGAGTGCGAATGAAAGGGCTCCTGTCCTGCTCATCGATGAGATTGATCGTTCAGATGAGGAATTTGAGGCCTTCCTCCTGGAAGTGCTTTCGGATTTCCAGATCACTATCCCCGAAATCGGGACAATGCGGGCGAGCAAGCGGCCCATGGTGGTGGTGACCTCAAACCGGACACGGGATGTCCACGATGCATTGAAGCGTCGCTGTCTCTACCACTGGATCGATTATCCTTCCTTTGAAAAGGAGTACCGGATCGTCATGACCCGCATTCCAGACATCGAAGAAGACTTTGCCAGGCAGGTGACCGCGTTCATGCAGAGAATCCGGCGGGTGGATTTTCTGAAAAAACCCGGCGTGTCCGAAACGCTGGACTGGGCGCAGGCGCTGATGGCCATGCACCGCTCTTTTTTGGAGAAGGACGTGGTGCACGCGACCATCGGATGCATCTTGAAATACCAGGAAGACATCAAGAAATTCAAAGAAGAGATCTGGAACGATGATGAAGAACGCTCCCGATACCTGTCATCGGCCGGTTGAAAGTCTTTCTCCCGGGATCGCGGGGCAGGTCACGGAATTTGCCTGCTTTTTGAAGGCCCGCGGCTACAAGGTGTTTCAGAGCGGTATCCTGGATTCCTTGAGAAGCCTGCGGCATATACCTCTGTCCAGCAGAGGAGATTTTTTCAATGTGCTCAGGGTGAATTTGGCCTCCAATGATATTGAATGGTCTCAGTTCAGCAGCCTTTTTGAGGAATTCTTCAGGGCGGGAGAAGAAGAGCAGGACGGGCAGGACTTTCCGTCAGACCGGGGCGAACGAACTGAAGGCACCCTCGAGGATTCGGTCCTGGAAGCTCGGGCGGATGTGTGCGTCGACACGGATGACGGCGACAGGGGACAAATGGAGGGCATCACCTACAGTCCCATACCACGCCTGGAGAAGAAAGATCTCTGCAGCTTTGATGGGAAGGATGTACAAACTGCACAGCTCGTGTTGAAAAGGATGACGGCACTTTTTCACCTTTCCCTTGCCCGGCGGTTGAAAAGATCCGGAAAGAAGGGAAACATGGACTTTCGCAGGGTGATGCGGAAGAGCCTTAAGGGAGGCGGACTGCCTCTGGAACTCTTCTTCAGGGAGAAGAAGAAGCATTTGAAACGGCTCGTCATCCTGGCGGACGTCAGCGGGTCCATGGATCGCTATGCCAGTTTTGTTATGCCTTTTCTGCTGGGGCTCAGAGGCGCCGGGCCGAGACCGGAGGTGTTTGTCTTCTCAACAACCCTTTCGCGCATTACCCCACTCATACGGCACCTGAGTCTCGATAAGGCGTTGGAACGTATTTCCCGGGAAGTTCCCGATTGGTCAGGAGGTACGAGGATCGGGTTCTCTCTTCACCAGTTCAACCAGACCCACGGATCTCAACTCCTCAGCAGGAGAACGGTGGTCGTGGTGATGAGCGATGGTTGGGACCTGGGCGGGAAGGAACTCCTGCGGCGGGAGATGGCGGCCATAAGCGGGCAGGCCCACTGCGTGATCTGGCTGAACCCGCTGGCCGGTGATCCAGACTACAGGCCCGTGTGTCAGGGCATGCAGATTGCGCTCCCGTATATAGATCATTTCCTGGCGGCCGACAGCCTTCAGAGCCTCCAGAGAGTCGGGAAAATCCTCTCAAACGTCATGATCCATTAGCCTCAGGTCTATTTTCGAAATAGATGAGCAGGACAACGGACAGGATGATCAATCCGGATCCCCAGTAGAAATGTCCGGTTGGAAATTCAGACAAAAACGCCATGCCCCCAATCGTTGCGAGAACCGGTTCCAGGAGCAGTGCAAGGTTCACTTTGTAGATCTCTATATGCCTTGACGCCCAGTTCAGCAGGGAATGGCCGACGAGATTGGGTCCGAGTGCCAGGAGCAGGATCATGATCCAGCTCAGAGGAGAATACCCGGTGAGAGCATGCCTCATGGAAAAGACGTAGATCAGGCAGAATGCCGAAGCAGCTCCATAAACCTGAATCAGGTATTTGGCAAAATCCGGCTCGGCTTTGTACATGCGGGCAATCATCAGGTAGAGCGCGATGAAGGCTGCCGATGAAATGGCTAAAAGATCTCCCGTGATCCTTGCTGCCTGAAACCCGAGATCGGATGATACGATAAAAAACATGCCCAGCCCGGCAAGGAAGAAAAGAGGAAGGGTGGTCTTCTTCGGGAATTCTTTCAGAAACACGGCGGAAAAAAGCGCGGCAAAAAGAGGATGGGTTCCTTCCAGGAAGATGGAATTAGCTATTGTGGTCATTTGGAGTGAGGCGATCCAGGCAATCAGGTGGGCGGCGAGAAAAAAGCCGGCCAGTATGTATTGCCAGCGAAAACGGCGGAAGGAAAAGTTCCATGTCCTGTTTCGATAAAGGTGAAACGGGACCAGGATCGCCATGCTGATAAAGAGCCGATAAAAAGCGATCACCGCAAAAGGCACGGCCCCCGCCCACCGGATGAGGAGGGAACTGGTTGAAGCGATCACAACGCCGGTGAGCAGCAGAGTGTATATCCTGACCATACGCAAACATCCCCGGAAATTGTTCCCGGACCCTATTTGTGGCTAAGCCCAAGCTAGTCGCTTGTCTTCTCAACCTTCATCTGTACGTCGTTTTCCCGGTGTATCTCTTCCAGGACTCTCCCGTGGTTGTGGGCAATGACTTTCCTGATGTTTTCGAGTTTCTCCTTCTCGAGGATAAACTCGAAGCGCTCTCCGGGCGGCAATATTCTCAGACATAAACTTACGTCCTGGTATGCCTTTCAGCAGTCGCCGCGATAGTCTATGATTTTACGCATTCTTTTCTCTCATTGACACTTGCATCGGTTAGAAAGTCCAGCATAGCGCGGCATGCGGGGGAGGCAATTCTTCTCCTGTCTCTGATCACATAGAATGACCGTGACATGTCTATCCCTTTTACCTTGACGGATTTCAGGACCCCTGCGGCCAGCTCTGTTTCAATGGCCCTGATGGAAAGGATGGAAATGCCGACGCCGGCCTTGATGCCTTCTTTCACTGCTGTTGATGAGCCGAACCGGGCAACCGTGTGCAGTGAGTCAATTCCTCCCGGGATCACCCTGTCGAGGTACTCCCCGGTCATTTTCAATGTTCCTGATCCTATCTCCCTGAGGATGAAGGGCTGGCGGACGATTTCTTCAGTCGGGACCTCATCTCTTCCGGCCCAGGGGTGGTCGCCGGGAACCGCGAGCACCAGTTCATCCTTCCACATTTCTTTGACCAGAAGGACCCTGTTGCTGCTTTTGGAGCCTATGACTCCTATCTCGAGATGGCCCTCTATGACACGGCGTTCAATATCGCTTGTGTCGGATATGGTAATGGTCACTGATATGCCGGGGAATCTTTCGTGAAACGACCCAATAATGCGTGGCAGGATATATTCGCCGGGAATAGTGCTCCCTCCCATCCGGACCTCTCCGCGCTTGAGGCCCAGAAAATCTTCCATCTCCATGGTAGCCGTCTCCTTCATGTCCAGAAGGAGCACAGAGTGTTTGTAGAGGACCTCTCCTGCTTTTGTCGGAACTACCTGCCTCCCGAGGCGGTCAAGGAGTTTCGTGCCGACGAGGCTTTCCAGGGTGGCAATGCGTTCGCTCACCGATGCCTGGGCCAGAAAGACCTTCTCGGCGGCGCGTGAGAAACTTTGGAGTTCCACGACGCTGCGGAAGATCTCGAGCTGCCGGAGATCAAAGTCAATGGTGGTTTTTTTTCGTTTTCCAGTCGACATAATTCTATCAGCTCCGGACCTGCTCACTCGAAACAGACGGAAAAACAACAAACAGGTCTCACACAGAGACAACAGAGATCACAGAGAGCTGGAAATATGAAAATTCTCTTTTTTCTCTGATGACTCTGTGTCTCCAGTGAGGCCAGAAGTCGAACGAGCGTGAGAATAGTTTTGCTGCCTAGCCGCCCAGCTGTTTTGCCTTTAGCCTTTATCCTCAGATATACCCGAACCAGAAGTCCTCGATTTCCTGAAAATTGGACTTCACCTTATCTACTCCCTCTACGATATCCCCGTGACCCGAAAGCACGTACTCGATGTCGAGAACGGACAGCCGGCGGATGCTGTCCTTCAGCGCAGCTCCATCACCCATGGGGAGATCCGTTCTCCCGATCCCTCCCTTAAATACGACGTCTCCCGAAAAAAGAACCTTTTCATCAGGCCTATAAAAACAGACCGACCCGGGTGAATGTCCGGGTGTATGAATTACCTGAAAAGAGACGTCGCCGATCTCCAGGGTACCTTCACGGAGCAGAATATCAGGCTCAAAAGCACGGGCACCGAGCGCGTGCCCGTATTGGGGGGCGACCTTCCGGATAAAATCCATCTCGATTTCCGATACGGCGACAAGGGTTTTCATTTCAGCGAATACCTGTACACTTTCAATATGGTCCGGGTGTCCGTGTGTGATGAGGACCATGTCTATGTCTTCGGGAGTCAAAGAGAGATTCGACAACTCTTCGCGCACATTGCCGAAAAACTCGTAATGTCCGGGATCGATGAGGATCTTCTTCTGTCCGTCGATGAAATAGGTGTTGCAATTGTTGGCCATGGGATGGTCCCACTGGAATACATGGAGATCGTCCAGGATTTTCATGCAAATCTCCTCAAGTTCCCTGAAAGTGGTCGGTTCTAAGTCCATTTTTCAAAGCCCAAGGGGTATAGCCTCACCTCAGGTACCAGGCAACTCGGGCTTCAAGTGTTTCGAACGAAGTATCATAGGCAGAGATCTTGCGGGTGTCAAGCGTCTGGCAATGAGACGGGTGGATGGCAGGTGTCTTTCTGATAGAAAAAAACGACCTGGTATACTATGGTTTGATGGTATAGTAAAAGGGATAAGGGAAGGGCATATGAATGACAAACGCGAAGAGATTCTTCCGCAGCATTCTGTGTGTCCGGGAGGCATAAAGATCCCCACGGAAGAGGAGCTAAAGGCCCTTTCGGAAATGCGAAGGATCAAGGGCAAGGTGCGATCGTTGAAAGAGCGGCTCAAGGGTCTGGAAGGATCGGGGTCTTCTGAAGATATTCAATCAGTGAAGGATGATCTTGCCGTTCTCAAGAATGAGTGGAACCAGTGGGAAAAGAGGCGAAAAGTGGCCGCCAGAGAACGAATGATGCTCCTTGGACATGAATAGTTGTCGCTATCTTGCCGTTGACATCCGAACGCACCTGTTTTAATGGAGGTAACTAGTGCCCATCCACAAATAGAATTCGGGCACTGGAGAGTTTCCAATCCAGCGAGATAAGCTGAAGGTAATAGACTGCAGTTTCTGAAAAGAAATCATCCGTGATGAACAAGAACGAAGCCTGCGAACGTGTCGCTCACCCGGATTCGATCAATTCCAGAAAGTAAAAGTCTTCAGCCTACAGCCTAAGCAACCTGAATCATTACGAATATCTTTTGATCATGATCCAGCTGTTTCATCTCTATAAGAAATTCGGCGCGAATGCGGCCCTCGAAGACGTCAACCTGCGGGTTCGCAGGGGGGAGTTTGCCTTTGTCACGGGGCCGAGCGGAGCAGGAAAAACGACGCTCCTGCGGCTCATTTTCGGGGCTGAACAACCTACGAGCGGCCACATACTGATTAATGGGATAAACCTGAACCGCATCGGGCGCAAGAAGTTGGATCTGCTCCGGCGGAAGGTCGGATTTGTGTTTCAGGACTTCAAACTGTTGACCGGGAGGACCGTATTCGACAACGTCGCCCTGGCCCTGGAGGTGGCGGGGGAGCGGCCGTCGTATGTCAGGAAAAAAACCCACCTGGCCCTTCGATCGGTCGGTCTGGTCAAGAAAGAGCAGTCGTATCCCCTGCAGCTCTCCGGAGGAGAGCAGCAGCGTGTGGCAATCGCTCGGGCCATCGTAAATGATCCGCTGGTTCTCCTC
>CAZEGG010000097.1:0-10641 GCA_964511755.1 uncultured Desulfobacteraceae bacterium
GGAGAAGAAGCCTCCCTCTTTTCCTGCCGGTTCAGAATGCTTTGTTTCAACATCGGGGCGTGGCGCAGTCTGGTAGCGCACCTGCTTTGGGAGCAGGGTGTCGGAGGTTCAAATCCTCTCGCCCCGACCAAGAAACTCAAGCACTTAAGAACGATTTCTTGTACGCCAAGCCTCTCTGCCGTTTAGCTTTTTAGCCCCGGGAGGTCTGAGGTTGAAGGAATTGGAGCGGCAGTCCACAGGGGAGGTGCGGAGTCACTCATAGACCGACCGTCTTGAGTCCAAGAAACCTGACCATCGGATCAAAGTCTCTATCATCATGAAGCAAAAGGATCCTGTGATGGATGCAAAAAGTCCCGATCATGACGTCTATGGTCTTCCTTACAGTGACGCCTCTTTTCCTGAGAGCCCTATAGTTCGCAGCACTTTCCAACGCAAGTTCCCGCCCGCCCATAGCCATGAATGGGAGCTGTAGGAGGAGATTTTTAGCAACCTTGAAATCTTCGTCGCTTTGAAAACCCTGAAGCACTTCGGTCAGAATGAGATCACCCATCAGGATTGCAGTATTTCCAAGTGAAGAATCCAGCCAGTCCGTCCTGACGGTTCTCTTGCCGTTGAAGTAGTCGATCCATACGGACGAGTCAACAAGGATCAATTGTCCGACCTCATTTCATCCAGGTCGCCGGTCCACTTAAGCTTACCCCGAAAGCCCTTTATCCGCTCCTGGTTCTTCATCTGCACCAGCAATCTCAATCCCTCCTCAATGGCGGCCCTTTTGGATTTGAGACCGGACGCCTTGAGTGCGGATTCCATCAATCGGTCGTCGATGACTACATTCGTTCTCATCCCCCGCCTCCTCATGTGTATTAATTTCCTATACTATACACATTACCAGCCGGATAGCAAGGGCATCGTCAAAACCTTCTCCAATGAAATGCCCTGTCGCCGACAGCACCCTTTCTTCCACCCCAGCGATGCCGTCAAGACGAGAGGCGACCGCCCTTCCCAACCGAAGAGGTGCCGATCATAGACCTTGAGGATCTCTCGGAGCTTGTGACTCAGCACCTTCTCCGCCACAGTGTCTTCGATTCCCGGTTCGGCCAGGCGAGGTCTGATTTTTTATGCCGTTTTGTGGAGATCAGCTCTCCCATGCGGATCCAGGTATCCGGCATGCCGGCGGCCGGTGTCGCCAGGGCCCCCCTCTTCCGTCATGACCTATTCGGGACCAGGAATTCGCCGGTGCCGGGTTCGGCCAGGCAGGCGCCTTCGGCTGCAATTTGACGGCCGCGAAGAAAGACAGCCCGGGTGAGTCCGCGAAAAGTTCTGCCGGCATAGGGCGTCCAGCCGGCTTTCGAAAGGACCATCTCGTTGGTCATCTCATATTCCACATCCGGATCGACCAAAACCACATCTGCATCCGCACCGGGAAACAGCGTTCCCTTGCGGGGATAATACCCGTAGAGCATTGCCGGTCGCCGCGAATACAGTTCAGCGATCATCGGATAGCTGATGCGGCCTCTGGCGGCGGAATCGAGCAGAAAGCGGAAGGTCGTGTCTATCCCCGGCAAGCCGAATGGGACGGTCCAGATCGACCCTTTCCGTTTCTGGGAGAGCGTCGAAGGGGCATGGTCGCTAGCAAAATAGCAGTGGTTGTCGATGCAGGCCCAGAGCGCCTCGACATCGTCGTCCGACCGCATGCGGTTGGGAGGAGTAAACTTTCGCAGCGCCCCCTGGCTCAATACCTCGTCTTCTCTCAGGGCAAAGTACTGCGGACAGGCTTCGGTCCAGATGTCCGCTCCCCGCTGCCGGGCGGATTTCGCGGTCCTGAAGATCTCCGGATGGCTGCAGTGGGCGATAACAGTGACGGCGCCGGTGGCGGCTGCGACTTCAGCGACGCGTTGGGCGGCCACTTTTTCCGCGAGGCGATTGCGCCATTCCGTCACGATGCCCCCGTCTTCACGCCCGGCGGATTTGAGTTCCGCTTCAGCCGCGGCCGTCAGACTTTCATCCTCCGCATGAATTAAAAACGGAATCCGGGTGCGGCAGTAGCGCTTCATGGCCGCGTATAGGCTTCCACCGCTCACCCCTTCGATCCCGTGGGTCGTGCAGGTCATAACCTTGATGAAGGCGGCGCCCGCCGCGACGGCTTCTCCGATATGGTCGATGGACTCGGTCGGAAAATGCGCTGCAATGCCGAAATCCACGACCGACCGGTTTTTCAGGTAGTCCTTTTTGGCCGCAAATTCCGCTCCCGAGTGAACGGCCGTACAATGGCTGTGCTCGATCAGGGTGGTGACGCCCTGAGCCGCCGCAGCGGCCGTACCGGTCGGCATGTCCTCGCGTTCGGTCTCAGCCGGGTCCATCAGGTGGGCGTGGGCTTCAAACATACCGGGCATCACCAGCAGACCGGAGGCGTCGAAACTGTCTCTCGACTGCACCTCCAGGTGCCCCAGGCTGGCGATCTTGCCGGATTTGATATAGACATTTCCCTGAAATTCGCCTTCGGGCGTAATAATACGCCCGTTTCGGATCACCAGGTCTGCCTGGGTCATCGCCGCCGTCCTCCTTTTCAGCCAAGGTTGTTTTTTTACGGATAAAGCGGCCTTTTTAGGTATCACGCTTTTCAATAATTTTCAAAACGGATTCTATTTTGTCGGCCGGCGTCATTCCGGGGACGGTCGCCGCCGCGGGCGGTGTGACGCTGCTAACCCTCCGGTAAGACCACTCACCGAGCATAGAGAAAACAGACTTGCGGATCAAGTGAAATGGGACCCTATGAAGAGAGGCTCTGGGGAGAGGTGATCAAAGGGCGTGAAGGTATGCGCCAGGGAGCGCAGGTTCGCTGTCCAGAACGCAGCGGACGGTCTTGAGTATCTGGTTGATGCCGTAAGGCTTGCTGATGAAACCACTGGCCCCCATCCCGAGGACCTCCTTGGCGTGTTCGTCCGTGGAATACCCGCTGGTAATGATCACCTTGGCCAGGGGATTGATTTTGAGCAGTTCTTCCAGGCACTTCCTGCCCCCCATGCCGGGCATGGTCAGGTCCAAGACCACGAGGTCGACTTTCATTTGATTCTCACGATAAAGGGACAGCGCGTTTTCGCCGTCGGATGCGGTGAGGATCTTGTAGCCGAACTCGGAAAGCATCTCTCCTCCGAGCTCGAGTATCACTACATCATCGTCCACCAGCAGCACGGTCTCATTGCCGCCGGCCGGTACCTTTTCCTCTCTGCCGTCCCGGATTTCCGCTTGCGGAGCTACTATTTCCTGCCGAAGTGAAATCGCCATCCCTGATGCTTCTTTCCGTCAGTCCGCTCGTGACCGGTGCATGGCAGTCAGCATTTGCACATGTCAGGCTTTGACATCTGAAGAATTCACTGCATTTATTCTGCTGTTGAATTTTATATCGGCACCTGAGCAGTAAAACTTTAGTGTGCCTTTCGGGGATGGTGGAAACTCCCCGCCTTCAGGCGAAGAGTCTCATGATCATATCCTTGGCTCTGGAGATGTGCGTTGTCATCGCGTTTCCCGCCTCGATGCTGTCTCCTTTCGTCACTGCCTCGATAATCCTGTCGTGGTCCTGCAGGTATTCATCAATGGCGGTCATCGCAAAGGAAGCATACCGGTAACGCGTCATACGCATCCGGACATCTTCAATGATCCAATCCATTTTGGTATTGCCGCATCTGAGTGTGAACAGGGTGTGGAATTCAAGATTCAGGGGAATCCAGGATTCTTCGAAGTCATTGTCGTCCCGGGGGATGTTTTTCATGGCATGATTGATTTCGGCCAGTTTCTCAATGTCGTCGGAAGTCAGAAGAGGGGTTGCCCACTCCGTCGCTTTCCCCTCCAGCAATTCGAGAATCCCGAAATAGTCCCTTACGTCCTCGGAAGAACTCTTCGCCACGACCGCCCCCTGATGGGGGGTAAGCGCCAAAAGTCCCTGCCGCTCCAGCTGATTGAAGGCTTCCCGGACAGGACCGCGGCTGCACCCGAACTTCCGGGCCCACCAGGCTTCCTTTATGCGCTGGCCGGGCAGGACCCTCCCGAAGACTATTTCGTCGCGCAGCTGCATGTAGATCTTGTGTTTGAGAGAAACCGGTTTTCCATGAGACATGGTTGCACACCCGTGAGAAAATTATTGACAATTATGCTGATAATTCATTATTTTGTCAAGGTTTTTTCTTTTTTGGAAAAGTGAGTCGAAATATTGTGGAGGTCATATGGAAAACAAGATCATCATAACAGCCGCTGTCTCCGGTTCTTTTCCGACCAGGGAGATGAACCCGGCTGTTCCGTACACCCCGAAGGAGATTGCGGATGCCGCGGTGGAAAGCCACAAGGCAGGGGCCGCTGTAGCGCACATTCATGTAAGAGACCCGGAAACCGGCAGACCGGACTTCAAGGTGGAGCTTTTCAAGGAGGTGCTGGATCGCATTCGCGATGCATGTGACATGATCGTGAACCTGACGACCAGCGGTCTGCGGCTTACGGGCCCCGATGTGGTCGAGCGGCGTCTGCAGCCCGTCTACCTGAAACCGGACATCTGTTCCCTGGACCTGGGGTCGATGAATTTTCACGACAGGATTTTTGAAAACCCTCCCGAGTGGTCCGACAAGGCCGCACGGTGCATGCGCGAGAACGGCGTAAAGCCGGAAATCGAGGTGTTTGAGCCGGGCCATATCCGGCAGGCCGCCGATCTCATGAAAAAAGGGCTGATTGATCCTCCGGCCTATTTTCAGCTGTGCATGGGCGTCCGATGGGGCATCGGGGCCTCGCCCGAGAATCTCCTGTTCATGAAGAGCAAGTTGCCTCCGGGGGTCCGGTGGAGCGTTCTGGGGACAGGAAAGGACCAGCTCTCCATGATCACCATGGGTATCCTCCTGGGCGGCAACATCAGGGTCGGTTTCGAAGATAACATCTACTCGAAGAAAGGCGTCCTTGCCGGCAGCAACGCCGAAACAGTGCACATGGCCGCGGACCTCGCACAACGGCTTGGACGGGAAGCGGCCTCGCCTTCAGAGGCGCGGGAGATGCTCGGCATCAAGAATCCGCGCTAGGTCAGGGGTGCTCACCTCTCCGATTGCGCGGCGGAGGGTTTCCATATCATCCTCGAACCTCCGCCGCACCTTTGGGAATCGCATGGCTGCGGCGGGGTGATAGGTCTCGATGTACCGGATGCCCGCGAACCGAGGGGTTTCCCACGCCACCTTTCCCATGAGAACCACGATTTCAGGGGCAACCTCCTCGATTTCACGCACCAGCCAGGGCATCCAGCGCTTGATTTCCTCGGCAGTCGGCTTCCGGTTTCCCGGCGTAGGCTCCTTGACCACGGCAGTTATGTACAATGCCTTCCGCTCAATACCCTTCTCCCGGAGCACCCGGTCCAGGTATTTACCCGATCTTCCCACAAAGGGCCGCCTTTGCTCCACCTCTTTCTGCCCCGGGTTCTGCCCTATCAGCATCACCCTGGCATCCTTCGGTCCCTCAGCATAATCAAGCCCGCCGTCCGATGATTTGGCAGTCATATCCATTCCTCCCCCGGCGCGGATGTTTCGCCGCTTGCGACGTTGCGGTCATTCCTGCGAAGCCTGCCCTCGGCCCCGGCCGGGAAGACGCAATCCGGATTCCGGATAACCCATTCGGCTTTCCCGCATGACGACAGAGGGGTGCCTCTGTTCATTGCTTCTGGGGAAAAATACAGGATTCTATTTATTCCCATTCTCTCAGCGTTGAATATAATAACCAGGAAAGCAGTCCGCAAGCCGCAGCAGCCCGTCGGACCCCCTCTCGGCAAAGGCATATCGCCGGGCGGCCGGGAAAGCTGAGTGCCCATTTTCGCGCTGCGCCGCCAAAACGCAAAGGAGGGTCTTTACGAGGATGACTTTGAATGTTCCTTTTCAGCATTCCTATTGGGTGGTTCCCGGCAAGTTCCTGGCAGGCAGTTATCCCGGTTCGGAAGATCCGGCTGAGGCTCAGAGGCGCTACAAGGCCTTCCTCGATCACGGCCTCCGGACCTTCATCGACCTCACGCAGCCATGGGAGACGAACCGGAGCAACATGCCGTTCGTTTTCTATCCCCCGGAGCTCAAGGCCATGGCTAACAAGATGGGGTTCAAGACCGTCTTCTACCGCTTCGGCATCGACGATTTCAGTGTGCCTGCAAAGGGCCTGATGGTCCTCATCCTGAACGCAATCGACAGGTCCATCCAGGAAGATCGGCCCGCATACGTCCACTGCCGGGGCGGCATCGGCCGCACAGGTACGGCCGTGGGCTGCTACCTGGCCAGGCGTGGATACGCCTCGGGAGAGGACGCCCTCAGGATGATTCAGGACCTGCGGCGGTCCACTCCGGCGTCTTATATGAGGTCGCCGGAGGCCTCCGAGCAGCGGGAAATGGTACGATCCTGGAGGAAAGGCAGATGACCGCAGCCTTGCGGCTGCGCTGTCCTGTCGCAGGCGGAGGATTGCAAGAGACAGCACTAAGGAGGGCAATACTATGGAATACCGCGAATTAGGCAGGAATGGATTGAAGGTATCGGCCCTCGGCCTGGGCTGCATGGGAATGTCCGAATTCTACGGGCCGGGAAAAGACGAGGAGTCCGTCAAGACAATTCACCGCGCAATAGAGCTGGGTGTTACCTTCTTTGACACGGCCGACATGTACGGGCCTTTCATCAACGAGGAGCTTGTCGGCAAGGCATTGAAGCCCTACCGGGACAAGGTGGTTATCGCGACGAAGTTCGGAAACGTGCGGGGCCCGAAGGGAGAGTGGCTGGGCATCAGCGGAAAGCCGGATTATGTCAGAAAGGCGTGTGAAGCGAGTCTGAAGAGGCTCGGCATAGACATGATCGACCTCTACTACCAGCACCGGGTCGACCCTCAGACACCCATAGAAGATACCATCGGCGCCATGTCCAGGCTCGTGGAGGAGGGCAAGGTGCGATTCCTCGGGATGTCCGAAGCCGCCGCCTCAACCATACGGAAGGCGCACAAGGTTCACCGGATAACGGCGCTCCAGACCGAGTATTCCCTCTGGACCCGCGATGTGGAGTCCAACATACTTCCCACGTGCCGCGAGCTCGGGATCGGATTCGTTCCGTACAGCCCGCTCGGAAGGGGATTTCTCACCGGAGCGATCAAAAAGCTCGACGTCCTTCACCAGTCGGATTTCAGACGCAACGGTCCCCGGTTCCAGGGCGAGAACATGGAGAAGAATCTGCGGCTGGTCTCTGAGATTGAAAAGATCGCGGCCGGGAAAACGTGCACTCCTGCGCAGCTGGCCCTCGCATGGCTGCTGCACCAGGGAAAAGACGTGGTCCCGATTCCCGGCACCAGGCGCATCAAGTACCTCGAGGACAACGTCGGCGCGGTTGATGTCAGGCTGACGCCGGAAGAGCTCATGAAACTGGACCGGGCGGCGCCTCCCGGAATTGCGGCCGGATTGCGTTATCCGGAACCTGCGATGAAGATGGTAAACATCTGATACCCTGTGCCGGCACCAGGATGTATTGTCCAACTTCGTTATTCTCGCAATCTTCGCGCATTCATTCAATATTCTCCGGCTCTCGGCTCGACAGGCCATACGCTATTGCGGATTAATCCCGAAGGATTTGACCGAAGCCATAGCCATGCACGTTTGTCCGACGGCATCCTGGCGACCCGCCAGATCTTGTATCGGAATTATGATTTTTCTTGAGCCGCATGGTGAATTGCCGTATGGTTGGACCCCGATAGAGAAAGTGCTTCTCACGGAAGACTCTACCCCGTTGCCGTCGAAGAACCTAGGAAGGGGCGTTTCTTCGACTATCTTCGCTCTTGGTCGGACCTGGGCATCAGCCAGATCCAGTTCAACGTGTTGGGCCGCGAAACCCTTCTGGAAACCCGGAGATTTCCTGAAAAGCACACGGATCTCTTGGCGCGAGTGGCAGATCACGGCGCCTGTTTCGCGGATTTTTCAAAAGAGCTTCAGAACTCCATCATCGTACGCACTGAGCAGGCCTTCGCCTGAGGATTTTCCTGGAGATCAGTTTGCCTTGCTGCTCCATGAAGGGAATGGGAGCGGATACGGCTGCTTTTCGTTGAAACCCTGGTTGCGGAGGAAAAGGGATGGAAGCAGAAGAACCCGGGATCCGAATCCAACAGAAGACCATCGAAACCCAGCAGAGACTGCGCATGCGCCGCTTCGGCATGGCGGTGGCTACCTATGCGGTGGTCATCCTGTCGGCCTTCCTCACGATGCCCCTGGGCCTGGGCCGGATGACTCCCCTGCAGTGGACGCTGATTCTGGCCGTCGCCCTGGGGGGCAATACGGTCTTCTTCTTCCTGCTTCGAACGGGTCGAAACCTGCGCTTCTCAGATCCCTCGCTCACTCAGGCCCAGATCATTTTCTCGGGCCTGTGGGGGCTGATTCCCATGTATTTTCTGCCGGCGGCGCGTTCCATCTTCCTCATGTTCTACCTGCTCGCCTTCAGCTTCGGGATGCTGCATCTGAACCGGCGACAGTACCTGAAAGTGACCTTCGTCGTTATGGCCGGATACGCCCTGATGCTGACAGCGGAATTCGTCGAAGCACGGCCCCGGTTTTCCGCTCAATACGAAATCTTCCTGTTCCTGATCTTTGGCATCATCTTGGTCTGGTTTTCCTTTTTCGGAGGGTTCATCTCCGGAATCAGACGCCGTCTCGGTCAAAGGAACGCGGAGATAAAAACAGCGCATCGAGTCCTGGAGCTGGAGATGGAGGAGCGCAAACGGGCCGAGGAGGAAAAAGACAAGCTGATTCTGGAACTCCAGGAGGCACTCGCAAAGATCAAGACCCTGAGCGGGCTGCTCCCCATCTGCGCCTCCTGCAAGAAGATCCGCGACGACCGGGGTTACTGGCAGCAGATCGAATCCTACATCAACGAACACTCCGAGATCCGTTTCAGCCACGGCCTCTGCCCGGAGTGCGCCAGGAAGCTCTACCCCGACATGGACCTCGAAGACGAATAGAGGAGGTTTGTGAATTCATGCGGTTCCCTGCTCCATGATGCGAAACCCCGCTCCGTGCGGCGCCTCCCGTAGTTTTCTCCCATGTGTGAGAATCTCTGTTCCCGTCTGAAAAAATCGTCAATACCAACACGATTTCATTACTATCATTTCTTTCCGAAAAGCTCTCCCATTCGCATCAATAGAGAAAGATCTCCCGTGACCCTGTACTTCCGGGCCATGAACATCTGCTGGCCGTCGGTCTTGCCGGTCATGATGTCCATCCACACCTCGAAAGGGGCGTCGATGGTCAGGTCCGGACTGTCGGCACTCCCTTCCGAAGGTTCGCATCGGCCGTCCTTGATGACCAGGTAACACGGCCCTTCCACGTCGCCCGAGAAATTAAACTGTATTGCTGCCTCGGTTTCACCCGCCCTTTCGGGGTTGAATCCCATGGGCATGATCATCATGAAGGTCTCAATGGAATCAGGGCGGGGCATCAGATCCCTTTCCCCGAATTCCTTGGGGGTGACGGCCTCCGCAATGCAGGTCTTCCACATGAGGTCTGCCATTTTCAGGAATCGCCCGGGATCATCGGCCAGGGGCTGCGTAATCCGCTCCATGGTTTCGGGAGCTACCCGCAGTGATTCCACGATCTCTTTCCCCGCCGCCCTGGTGGCCTCCAGGATTTCCGCCGTCTTTTCCCTGAAGAAGGGGAGGTCCAGGGCTTCTGCCATGGGCCTGTAGATTTCGGCTACGAGCGGACCGGCAGATCCGTTCCGGTTCCCATATATGAAATTCACCCATGAGGAGAGTTGATCGAAAACCGACCTTTCAGGGAAACCGGCCACTGAGAGAAAGCAGACCTTTGGCTGCTTATGACGCAGAGGATGATGCGTTTTTCCATCTTTGTTCCGGAAAAAGGGCTGCAGCACCGGCAGGGTCCGTTCAATAAAGGTCTTCATCTCGGCATTGACGGTGAAGTGGTAAAGGGGCGACGCATAGACCACGAGATCGGCTTCAAGCCATTTGGGGAACAGCTCGTTGGTCATGTCGTCCTTGTGGATACAGACACCCGGGGTCTTGGTCCAGCAGCTGAAACACCCGCTGCAGTTCCGGATGGTCTTTTTCCTCAGTTCCACCATTTCCACCTGGGCTCCGGCTTCACGCATGCCTTTGAGGAGCGGGTTGAGCATAAAGGCTGTTTTACTCTGGTCACCACTCCGGGGGCTTGAATTAAGGGCGAGTATTTTCATTGCAATCTCCTTTCCATGTTGTTGAAGGTTAATGGATTGACTCGCGACAAAACGATCGCTTTCGATTTCACCCGATCTTGCGGGTGTCTTTGTGATCCTGCCATTGGCTCCATTGGGGCCTTTGGCCGGTTCAAGAGCCGAGAGCCCCGTTCTTCGAGGTTCGGGTTCACCCTTGACCTCGCCTCTCTGTGCTGCCGGAGAAGGAAGGCCACGTCTTTTCAGGTAATAATCGGGGAAACGGCGGTTGAAGGGAAGGCCGACGCCCAGAAGCAGGATGACGGGCAGGATGATCTGAAAAGCAGGCGATACAGAGAGACCAATCACCGCGCACACCGCAAAGAGGCCTCCCCATACCCCTGTCATGATGCGGTTGATGGTGAGAAATACATCCGTTTTCCAGTAGATTTCAGGGGTGGTGCGT
>CAZEGG010000098.1:0-10615 GCA_964511755.1 uncultured Desulfobacteraceae bacterium
GTATTTCAGTCTTCTGCTGAACGTGGGAATCGATATCATGCAGTCCATGGCCATCCTGCAGGATTCCGTCAAAAACGAGGTATACAAGGAGAAACTCAAGGCGGTGACCGCCGGTCTCTCGCGGGGAGAGGGTATAGCCGATTCATTCGGCAAGGTGCCGATTTTTCCTTCGTTTGTGGTCAGAATGATCAACGTGGGAGAGCAGAGCGGGAACCTGCCGGAGCAACTGGCCTTCATTGCAGACGATTATCGCACCAAGCTTTCCGTCCTGGTGGCAACCATCGGAAAACTGATCGAGCCGGTTGTCCTGGTGGTGGCGGGAACCATGTTTGCCATCATGGTAGGTGGGCTTTTCCTGCCCATCTACGATCTGGTATCCAGAGTCAGCGGCCGCTGATCCGTATTACTTGTCCGTCCAGTCATCCGGCGTGTCAGGGGGCGTCAGCTCCTCCACCGCTGATATCCAGGGTGTAAAATCCTGAGTCGACCGTGTTATCGGAGCAGGTACCATCCCCGGCAGTGAGTTTGAACTGGTATCCTGATCCGGCAGTGGATGTGCCGCTTTTCCTGAATCGGGCGGTATTGTCTCCTGTACTGACGATCTCGAATCCTCCGGGATTTGTGCCGAGCCACTGGATCTGCCAGTTCTCCACGGAACCAAGACGAGGTCCGGACACGGTAAAGTCCTGGGAGAAAGAGGAGGTGCTGCAGGTAAACGTCTGGGGCGAAGCAGGGGACACGGTCAGAGTGCCGTTGGCCAAAGTCAAGGTCAGTACCCGTTCGTCAAGCCGGCTTGCAGCGTCAGTCACGCGGAAGGTAAGATCGTAGTCTCCGGCGCAGGCATTGGGGGTCCCGTGAAGCTCGCCGGTGTTGGGGACGATGCTGAGACCCGGAAGGGGATTCGGCGAGACAATCTCCCAGCCGTACGGTGTGGTGCCTCCTGTGGCGGAGATAATTGTGTCATAGGCGCTGTTGATGGTCCCCTGGGGTAGAGAGGTGGTTGTGATCATGACGGAATCTGCGGAGCAGTCGCGCGTTTCGTCCATATCCGCCTGGATCTCGTTTTCCGCCAGGGCTCGATCGTAGAACCTCACTTCATCGATCTGTCCTCCAAAGAAATCATGAGGAGACAAGCTTCCTCTGGCGCCGACGAGAAGTTTGCTGCCGTTCGCCCCGATGGCTCCGGCCTGGTTTCTTGTAAAGACCTGTTTTCCATTCTTATACAGAACCTGCTGATGTCCGTCATACACGATAGTGACATAGGTCCACGTATCGGGTGACACGGTGAACGAGGTGCCCCCATCCCAGTTCCAGTGAGGCATCCAGGCATACTGGACGTACCCTCCGTTCACCCGTGCTTCGTAGAGGTTTTCCTTGTTGAAAATGATATTGTCTCCGGAAGAGCCATCCCATTTAATCCAGGCTGAAGCCGTCCAGGGACTGGCGCCGGGGTCAAGATCGCCGTCGGCCGGATCTCCAAGGTCCAGGTACCCACCGTTATTTGCATCCACACGCGTGAAGACACCGGCTCTGCACACTTTGCCGGCGGAAGGAGCCGTCTGGGTCGGGAGAGAACCGGTCCCGGAGGCCGCGGCCACACCGTTGCTCCCACCGGACCCTGAATCGACCACTTCGCCATCAGTACCGGTCCAGGGGAAGTTCTCCATCCGATATTCGGCGACGGGCACCGAGTAGCAGGAACCGGTGCAGGACGGCCGGGTGAGCTCATATATGGTCTTGACGCTGGTTTCCGTGGCGGAGTCAGCAGGGAGTGCCTTCCCGAAGAGCATGACTTCATCCAGCAGCCCGTCGAAATAGTTGCCCCAGTCGGTGCCGCCTATGGTCAAAGGATCATTGGAGGTGCGGGGAATCTGCGTGTAGCTGACAGAGGAAGGCGTCCCGTCATCAATGTACACTTTCATTGTGGAAAGGTCGTACACGCACACCACATGATGCCAGTTGCCGTCATTGACCGTACTGGAACCGTAAAGGCTTCCTTCACCGCCGTCGGAATAGATCTGAAAGAGTATCTGGCCGTTGCTGCGGAGCCAGACGCCGTAGTTTCGGTTCGTGGAATCGCCTTTCCCCACGAGCCGTGCCCAGCTCGAGGGAGTATTGTAAACCTTTACCCAGAACGCAATGGAAAAGGCGGTTGTACGTTTCAAATCGTTTGTGCTGTCTATCCGAACGTAATCGCCGCTGCCGTCAAACACACCGGCCCGGCAGAGATGTCCCGCTCCGACCGTGTCCGCGTTGCCTACGGCTGTTCCGTCCAATCCTTTGTTTCCCGAATCCACAACCTCACCAGCGGTGCCGTTCCACGAACACTCGTCAAACCGCCACTCTCCCACAAGGTCCGCCGAGTAAGGCGCGACAATTCCCGCGGGCGTAATAGTAATGGTGTAGGGAGCGGTTATGAGCGTATTCGTGGAGCAGGAAGAATCGGTTACCGTGAGGGTAAAGAAATAGGAACCGACCGTGGTGGCCCCGCTTTTCCAGAATTTTCCCTCAGTCCCCGACTGATCCACGATTTGGAAACCACCGGGGTCGGTGCCCTGCCAATTGATTGTCCAGTGAAAATCGCCTACATGATCACCGCCGGCAGTGAAGACTTCGGAGAAGATCGAGTTGTCCACCGTAAAATCAGGATTTCCCGAACCGCCGCCGCCGGGGGACGGGCTGACGGTCAGAGTGCCGTTGGTCACTGTGAGGGTGAAGGTATGCGAATCGGTTTTTGAAGAGTCGTACCGGTCCTCCACCCGGACATCCACGGTGTAATTTCCCGCGCAGTTGTCTATGGTGCCGCTCAGTGTGCCGTTCCAGAGGCTGATGGTCAGGCCCGGAATACCGGGTGTGATGCCGTCAAGGTACCAGAAATAGTAGCCGGAACCTCCGGTAGCCTGAAAAGTGTGCGTATAGGTCCCCCCTGCGGTCCCGCCTGCCATCGAGGCGGCGTTGATCTGAACGTTTGCCTGGGGCGGGCACTGGGCACAGACTGTCACCCCCGCCCCACAGCAGTCCTGATCGAAGCAGTCAATGTAGCCGTCGCCGTCGTTGTCGACTCCGTCACTGCAGAGGGCATTCGTATTCTCCACCCCGATTGAAGGCAACCCGCCGCCGCCACTGACTCCGGTGCAATTCTTCTGATTGAGCTCATTCAGGGAGAATGCCCTTGTCAGGTCGTCGTATGTGGAAGATTGAATCTTTCCCGGCGCGTTAAACCCAGGGGTCCCCGCGGATCCCTCGCCGTTTCCCAGGTCGAAGAATCCGTTCGCACCGTCAAGATCTTTCGGTCCCCCGCTGGCAAGCACATACGCCTGATTGGATGCATTGGATGAAGTGGCGCCGCTCAGATGATCGGCACTGGTGGTAAACACCTTGCCCGAGTTGAAAGACGATACGGAGGCCGAGCTGATGGCCGTGCAGAAGGCATTTCCGTCCGCAAAGGCCGCAGTCAGAGTATCGTAAACCCCGTATCTGACCGCATTCCCCCAGGCATCGTCGCCTGACGAGATGCCGAGGGTACGGTACGGTACGGTGCCGATATAGGTGCCGCTGTCCTCTTGTCCGTCCCCATCGGCATCAGCGAAAGGAAGGCGGTGATTGGCAAGCGCATAGCCTTGGAGAGCGTAGTCCATTTTTTCCAGAAGGGCCTCAGCCTTTTTGATCTTGGCCGATTGTATTAAGGAAGGGAGGACGGTTGCTACTATGGAAATTACAATGCCGACGATCACGAGAACTACAGCCATTTCAATCAGCGTAAAACCTGCTCGTGATTTCCTGAAACGGCATTTTTCAGAATGATTGTCGCTCGTTCGCATCGTTTTTAATTCTTTTAGAAAGATTTTCCTGTTATGTCAATGCTTATCAAATCTCCTCCATCCGCCCTCTGGTGCGGCCTTTGCTCTTCATCACTGATTCATTCGTGACCGCGTCACTCATATCAGGGAGCGTTTGGAAAGACCCAATAGAACAAATCGGACAATAAACAGCGTTGCTTGAGCAAAAACCAGTTCCGTCCAAGTCCTGTTCCGGGGCCGAACAGGGAAAGTGGTATTGACAAAACAAAACGTATGGTGAAGAATAATGAGGCAGGCAACGATACCAAGGAATGTCAGATGGTAGAAAGAGCCCGATTTAATGGAGGAGTCAATGTATAAACCGATGACCATATCAGGATTGACGGTTGATCCGCTGACAAACAGCCCTATTGTCATCCTGAAGGAAATTGACGGTGAAAAGACACTGCCCATATGGATTGGGCTTCTGGAGGCGACAGCCATTGCCAGCGAACTCGAGGGTATCAAGTTTTCGCGACCCATGACCCACGATCTGGTCAAAAACATCATGGAAATGGTTGATGTCAAGATCCTGAAGATCGAGGTTTGCGACTTAAAAAACAATACCTACTACGCGTTGATTCACTTTACACACGGCGAGAAGAAGATGTCCATAGACGCCAGACCCAGCGATGCGCTGGCTCTCTCTCTCCGAGTCAACGCGCCCATTTTCGTGGCGGAAGAAGTCATTCAGAAGTCCAGCCAGATTGACCTGAAAGCAGAGCCCGAGGATAAGTCGGAACAGGGCAAGAAATGGCAGGAGATTCTGGAGAGCTTGAACCCGGAAGATTTCGGCAAATACAAGATGTAGCGCCGGGGACCCGAACCCTCTCTTTTCGCTCATGCCCGCGAACGCCGGATTCCGCCTGCAAGTATCCTGCTTCAGTTTCCAGGAGTTGTTGCGCATAATGGTGTTTTGGAGAAGAGCGTTCCGATGATTGATCTGCATACCCATTCTTTTTTCAGCGACGGCGTATTGGTCCCCTCAGAGCTTATCAGGAGGTTCGAGGCGCTGGGCTATGAAGCAGTAGCCATTACGGATCACGCCGATTCGTCCAATCTCGACTTTGTGCTTCCAAGGATCATTGAAGCGGCGAATGCCCTGAACGCGGCGCAGTCTGTGAAGGTCATTCCGGGTGTGGAATTGACCCATGTCCCCCCTTCCTCCATTGAAAACCTGGTACACCGTGCACGGGAATTGGGAGCGTTCCTCGTGGTGCTCCATGGAGAGACGATTGTTGAGCCTGTGGCGCCGGGAACAAACCGGGCGGGACTTGAGGCAGGAATCGATATCCTGGCCCACCCGGGGCTCATCACCGCGGAAGAGGCCGCCCTCGCCGCAAAAAAACAGATTCTGCTGGAGATCTCCGGAAGACCGGGCCACGCATTTTCCAACGGCCACGTAGCCAGGCAGGCTGAAAAGGCGGGCGCAAAGCTGATCCTGGATTCAGACACCCATGCCCCCCATGATATGCTGACCAGGGAAATGGCGCGAAAGGTCGTTGAGGGGGCCGGGCTCCCGGAAGGATCTCTGGATATTCTCCTGGAAAATTCCCGTATCCTGTTGGAAAAGATCGGCTGCAGGCTCTGATGGACCGCTGCTCGCCGAAGACCGGCCCGCCCCGATCTTGTTGTCCATGCCTCAGAAGCGCCGCTCCATGAATGTCCCTCCCAAAACCGCTCCGAGAAAGAAAAAACTGCTCTCCTGGGGAGCAGGGCTGTTGATCGTCGGTTTCTGGCTGGCGATGATGGGCCTTCTTGTCGTCAGGAACAACTTTGATAAAATTGCATATCATGGTGATAATGCAAGTATAACAGACAAAGGATCTCCATCGCTGACTGCACGTGAACAGGAATGGATGGAGATCTTTCTCCACGAAAAAAAAATCGGGTATTCCCGGAGCATCATACAGCCTCTGGAGGGAGGATACGCCGTTCACGAAGCCCTCTTCATGCGACTCAACCTGCTGGACAGGCCAAGCCTTATCCAAAGCGAGACCCGGGCGATTGTGGATGATGGTTTCCGGCTCAGGCAGTTCAGTTTCACTATGCAATCGGGTGCCACTTCTTTCACCGTGAGCGGTGACGTAGACGGCAACTGGCTGATCATCAAGAGGAAAGGAGCCCCCGACAGAAAGATCCGGCTCCGGGGACCGCTCTACATAGACTCTTCCCTCAACTATCTTTTTAAAAAACAACCTCTTATTGTCGGCAAGACTTTGCGCGTACCGTTTTTCGATCCCTCGACCCTGTCCACGAGAATCATGGTGATTCGGGTCGCCGGCCGGGAAACCATCAAGATCAGCAACATTCCGTACAGGGCCTATCGCCTCGAAACCGCTATCATGGGCCAGCAGATATTTTTCTGGCTGGATGACCGGGGTGATGTTCTGAAGGAAAGCGGCCTCATGGGATTGACTCTCGTGCGGTCAAACCCTGCCCAGGCGACAAGAGATATATCTCCTGGCGGGGGGGAAGATTTTTACGATCTGGCATCTCTCAAGTCCGACAGGAGGCTCTCGCGGCCGCGGCAATTGAGGTATCTGAAGGTGCGGCTGGAGGGCATCGACAAGACCCCTTTTGACGTTGCAGAGCTGGAGGGGAACAGGCAACGGTACCGTCAAGGGATCCTGGAGATTGCGAGTGAAAGGGTCCCCCGAAAAGGTTTCTACTCCCTTCCTTATGTCAGCAGCTCTGTTCCCATGAAAAAGTATCTCGAGTCCGAAATCAACATCGAGACGGAAGACCCGGCAATCCGGAAGCAGGCCCGGGAGATCGTCCGCCGGGAACACGACCCGGTGAGGGCTGCGAGGAGGCTCCTGGCGTGGGTCTATATGAAGCTGGACAAGCGGCCTGTGATGACCGTGCCGAGTGCCCGGGAAGTTCTGAAAACCCGTGTCGGCGACTGTAACGAACACGCAGTTCTGCTCACGGCGTTTCTCCGGGCCTCCGGTATTCCCGCCAGACTCTGCGCAGGCCTTGTATACGCCAGAGGCAAATTTTACTACCACGCGTGGACGGAAGCTTATGTGGGGCGATGGATCAGCATGGATGCAACCCTTGACCAGATGCCGGTGGACGCAACCCACATCACTCTCGCCCGGGGAAACCTCGAAAAGCAGGCAGCCATCATCGCGCTCATCGGAAAATTGAAAATCAAGGTGTTGGATTATGGATATGATTGAATTGATTGAGTTGACAAAATATTTCAGAGGCGCAAAGGCCGTTGACGGCATCAACCTGCGGGTGCGTCGAGGGGCGTTGTTCGGTTTTCTGGGGCCCAACGGCGCCGGAAAGACCACCACTCTTAAGATGATGGCAGGTATTCTGAAACCCACCCGCGGCAGAATCCTGGTGGGGGGGAAGGACATTGCACGGGAGCCGGAGGCCGTCAAAGAGAAAATGGCGTTCATTTCCGATCATCCGTTCCTGTACGAGAAGCTGACCGCCTTTGAATTTCTTCACTTCGTAGCGGATCTTTTTGCGCTTGAGAAGGCTCCCCCGCTCGAGCATGAGATCGAGCGCCTTTTGACGCTGTTTCACCTTGAGGGGTGGAAGAACGACCTCGTGGAAGGGTACTCGCATGGCATGAAACAGCGGCTGGTGCTGTGCGCCGCCCTGCTTCACCGGCCGGAAGTGCTTATCGTGGATGAACCGATGGTTGGACTTGATCCCAGCGGTTCGCGCCTGGTGAAGGATATCTTCCGGCAGGAGACAGAAAGGGGGGCAACCGTATTCATGTCCACCCATTCCCTGGAAGTAGCGGAAGAAGTATGTGATGAAATTGCGATCATCCATGCCGGGAAAATCAGAGCGCAGGGCTCTCCCGATGACCTGCGGACGGAAGCCGGAGGGGACGGCAACCTGGAAAGCATTTTTCTGAGACTTACAGAAGGAGATTTGCAGTCCCATGATGTTCTTCATTCTTCTCAAGCCTAAGATAGCCGGCTTTCGAAACCGGGTGTTCCGTTCAGACAGCAAACTCCGGAAGAGGGCGCTTGTCCTCGGGATTCTGGGCCTGTGTTTTCTGGGGGCGCTCTTTTTGCTCTCCTGCAGGATTCTACTCTCTTTTCAATCGGTGGAGATGCTCGGTGATTTTCTCGCGCACAAAATGTTGAATATGGTCCTTTTGACCCTTTTTTCACTCCTCGTCTTCAGCCATATCATCAGCGGATTGAGCAACCTCTATCTCTCAAACGATCTTGAATTCTGCCACACCACCCCTGCTTCCGCACGGGAACTCTTTGCAGCACGGGCCATGCATACGGTGCTGGACAGCTCGTGGATGCTCCTGGTGTTCGGCCTCCCGGTTTTCATGGCCTACGCCTACGTATACCGGCCCGGGGCATGGTTCTATGTTTCCCTTGTGCACCTCAACCTGGCAATGATTTTTATCGCGGGGGGAATAGGGGTCCTGGTCGTCATGGCGCTGGTCTCCATTTTCCCGGCCAATCGGACCCGGGATATCGTGGTTCTCCTGAGCCTCCTGATGGGAATAGCCCTCTACGTCGTTTTCCGTATCCTCAGGCCCGAGAGACTGGTGAATCCGGACGCCTTCTTTTCCGTGACCGAATATCTCTCGATGCTGAAGGGAATGGATTCCCCGTACCTGCCCACCCGGTGGATCAGTGAAGCACTCTGGGGCGCCCTGGGGCATCCCGTGGAGAATTCCCTGCTGTTCAACTGCTGCCTTGCATGGTCGACCGCGGGTGCACTGGCCGTATTCAACCTCTCGTCTGCGGGATCGCTCTATTTTGACGGCTTTTCAAAATCACAGGAAGCGAAGAGGAGAAGGGGAGAGAAGAGGCTCCTGCTGAGGGCCGTCGACCGCTTCTTGTCTCTGGTCTTTGGACGGGAAATGGGTGCGATCATGTCGAAGGACATCCGCGCCTTTTTCCGTGACAATACCCAGTGGAGCCAGCTCCTCCTGCTGGGCGCCCTCGTGGTTGTCTATCTCTATAATTTTACGGCATTGCCGTTCGACAAGAGTCCCATTCGGCTTGATTTTCTCCAGAATGAACTGGCGTTCCTCAACATGGGACTCGCAGGATTTGTGGTGTCCGCCATTTCCGCACGATTCGTTTTTCCTGCGGTCAGCGGAGAAGGACGCGCCTACTGGATTATCCAATCCTCTCCGCTCTCGCCGAAGCAGCTGCTCCGGGCAAAGTACCTGTTTTTCCTCGCTCCCATGTGCGTGCTGGCGGAAGTCCTCGTGGTCCTGACCAATGTGCTTCTTGAGGTTTCTTCCTTTATGATGGTACTCTCGGTACTCACCATGCTTTTCCTGGTGCCGGGAATAGTGGCCCTGGGAGTGGGCCTCGGCGCACGGTATGCCGATTTCAAAGCGGAAAATGTCGCAAAGGTCGCCACCGGCTTCGGCGGGCTGGTTTTCATGATTATCAGCGCCCTGTTTGTGGCGGCCGTCGTTGTATTGGAGGCAGGACCTGTGTACCTTCTCTTTTCAGCGCAGGTGGAAGGAAGGCCGTTGCCCGTTCTCACGTGGTTGTTCATTGCAGGTTCCTTCCTGCTGTCCCTGGTGATCAGCGGCCTTATTACCCATAAATCAATGAAGACGGGCCGCAGGGCCCTGGAGGCGTATGAATAAACGAGAACTCTTCGAATACGTGGGCAATGTTCACATCCATTCCCTTTATTCCGACGGGGGAGAGAGTGTTGCGGATATCGCACAAGCGGCCTCCGAGAACGGCCTTGATTTCATAGTCCTGAACGATCATGAGTACATGATGGATTCGCTGCACCCGGAAGAAGAGGGAGTCCGCGGCAAGGTGCTCGTCCTGATGGGGATTGAAATAGGAGAAAGATACCACCACTATCTGGCCTTCAATATCCGGGAAATAATCCGGGGGAAAGGCCTTTCTCCGCAGCAGGTCATCGACCGTGTCAGAGAACAGCAGGGATTGGGCTTTCTGGCCCACCCCTTTGAGCAAGGCATGCCGTTCCTTGAACACTCCATTGCGTATACCTGGAACGATCTCCAGGTGGAAGGATACACGGGAATCGGCATCTGGAACTTCCTCTCCCGGTGGAAGGAGCGGGTGCGCTCTCCGATTCATGGTCTCTGGTGCCTCCTTTTCAAACACCTGAGTCTCAAGGGCCCCAGCAGAAAAACCCTGGCGTTCTGGGACGGCAAGTGCCTGGAGAGAAAAGTCGTTGCCATAGGAGGTTCAGACGCGCACGGTCAGGCCTTCTCTTTGGGAGTGCTTCGCTTCAGGCCGTTCAGCTACCGGGTGCTGCTCAACACCATCAACCTGCATATCCTTCTCACGGAGCCCCTATCCGCTGAATTCGCGGAGGCCAAAGAACAGATTTTCCGGACCATGGGAGAGGGAAGGCTCTTTATCGCCCATGACGGGCTTGAATCCGCGAAAGGATTTGCTTTTTCTTACGAAACGTCTTCCGGCAAGACATGGCGCATAGGAGAGGAACATGATTTTGAACCGGGCGCCATCTTTGTTCACTGCTCTGCGCCATGCCGGATCCGGCTGGTGCGAAACGGGAAAGCCGCCGGAGAGTGGAAAGGCCGGAGCGTACGGGTGAAAATAGGGGAAAAAGGGGTTTACCGGGTCGAAGTTGAAAAGCATGTGCCGCTCTTCGGGTGGAAGGCGTGGATTTTTTCCAACCCGATCTACCTCAGGTAGGAATCAGCCGCTGAAATCAAGTTCAATCTTGACAGAACACCCTGGGAAAGACAAGAATACGGAAGAATATGCCTGGGTGGCGGAATAGGTAGACGCAAGGGACTTAAAATCCCTTAT
>CAZEGG010000099.1:0-10583 GCA_964511755.1 uncultured Desulfobacteraceae bacterium
TCGTATTCTTTGGCTATGTGGAGGCTTTTGTTCTTTGCCGTCACTGTCCCCACTATGCGGAAGAGGGATTCTTGCTGCGATGTCACGCAAACTGGGGACTTCCCAAATTACCCAGGTTCGATCCACGCCCGCTGAATTTCAGGGAGAAGACAATCTGGCTGTCCTGTGTTGCGGTCCTCTTTCTCTATTATATTCCTTTCTTCATCATAAGTGAGCAATGGCTGCTCATAGTCTTGACCACGACGGCATTGTTTGTTGCGGGTTGGACATTGCAGCGGACCCAATGCAACCGTTGTTACAATTTGTCGTGTCCTGTTAACCGGGTTCCGGGTGATGTGAAGAAGGCTTTTTTCAGAAACTATCCTGTCTTCCGCCCCGCACAGGATCGGAAAGAATAGGATTTCACCCAACATGCTTTTACTGCGATGCGTCGGCATGAAAGGAGCTGCGGATGAAACGGATAGTCGTTGCTGCAGTGTCGGGTGTGCTTTTCGGTTTCGTATGCTTCGGCATTGCGTCCGCCGGTCCGGGACAGTTGCCTTTGCCTGTGATCTTCCAGATCATTGTGAGCCGAACGCTCATCGGGTTTGCCATCGGCATCAGTTCTTTGTCCCTTGGGCACTGGTTTGTTCGCACGTAACCAAAGCAGATGGCGGTTTCCGTATTCTTCTCTCATTTTACCAGCCCCTGTCTGGCACGCGCGATGTCCCTCTTTTTCAGCTCCAGTATGCGGCTGATTACCCTTCTTTCGACCGCCCTGGCCCTATGCGTGCGTTCATATTCATAGAGCATTTCTCTGATGCCCTGCTTCAATTCATTCTGTTCCCAGGGTTTAAGAAAAAAACGGGAAATGTGCCCCCTGTTCAGACCCTCCTTCATGGTTTCAAGATCAGCGTATCCTGTGAGGATCGCCGTCAAGACGTTGGGAGAGATTTCCTTTGCCCTCTTCAGGAACTCCGTGCCCAGCATTCCCGGCATTCTTTGATCGCTCATGACAAGGTTCACTTCATTCTCTTGCAGCATTCGCAGACCCTCCGCCCCGCTCGATGCGGTGAGCACGCGATATGGTTCCTTCCTGAGCTGCCGTTTCAGCACCGCGAGGATGTTCTCTTCATCATCCACAAACAAAATGGTATAGGAATCATCGTTCATTCTCGCTCATTTCTCCTATCTGCCGACACAATGACCCTGACGGGCTCCTTGACCCGCGTGACTTCGGCAACATTCTTCAAGCGTTCGATCAGCGGCTGGCTTACTTCCTGGCCCTTTGAAATAAGGAGCTTTCCTCCTTCCGTTCTCACATCCTCTCCCAGGATCATTCCCTTTTTCAGTTCTTTTACCCTCACGCTGATCACTTCATAGTTGCGTTCCACATTGAGAGCCATTTCCATGGCGTGGAGGACTCCTGGATCATACCAGCCTTGACGGCCCTCCATTTGGATGAGCGCCTCTCCTTCCGGCATTCCCGTTGCGTTTAACACGTCCAGGTCGAGTGCCGCTTTTAGGATCCTTGATCCCAGGGGAATCTCCTCACCCTTCAATCCGTCTTTTGGATTTCCCGCACCGTTGAAATGTTTCTCCTGGTACGCGATGATCTTGGCAACCGGCTCAAGGCGCGGTATATTCTTGAGCAGGTCCGCAGTGACCACCGGGTGCATGTCGAAAACCTGCTGTTCCTCCTCCTCCAGTTCGTTTCCCCGATAGATCTTATCAAGCGTGTCTTGGGGGAGAATAATGAACCCCACCTGGGAAAGCATGGCCGCCGTTTCCAGTTGCCAGGAATCTGTTATTCCCATGAAAGTGCTCACCTGGGCGACAAGTCGTTTTATCCGGGAGGAACGGCCAAAGGCCTCCGGGTTTGCCAGAGAGAGCAATTCGGTCATTACCTTTACGCTTCCTTTGAGCGTTTGCTCCAGCAGCTCTTTCTCAGCATTGATGAGCCGATACTGCTGAATGGCGCTCGTGAGCACCTTGAAAAGGGTATCGGGGTGACAGGGCTTGGTGAGAAATCGGAATATATTTCCCTGGTTCACCGCATCGATGGCGTTCTGGAGGTCGGCGTGCCCGGTGAGCATAATACGCACGATATCGGGAACGAGTTCTTTCACCGTAGAGAGGAATTGAATGCCGTCCATAGCGGGCATGCGAAGGTCAGAGACCACCACCGCAAATGGACCTTTTTCCCTCAAAACTCTCAACCCTTCTTCCGGTCCCAGTGCCGTCTCCAGAGAAAAGTCTTTCCGTAGTTGCCGCTTGAAACCTGCCAGGATATTGGCTTCATCGTCTACAAACAGGACCTTTTCCATCAAATGTCTCTCCTTATTGAATTGCGGCTTCGCACACCTGTGCCCAGTGATCAAGCCTTTCATCACAGCCGATCCGGCTTAAGAAGGCCATGTCCATAGACGTTTCATTTAATTGGATCCCCTCTCCTCCGGAAAGATGTTCCAGTGCGTTTGCAGCATACACAGTGCCCAGTGTGCCCATGGTTTGGACAGGATGCGTTCCGGGCTCATGGTGAAAAGCGATGGCCTCCACGACATTATCGTTGAAGCCCCAGAGCCCCATCAGGTAAGCCCCCACTGACGCGTGAGTGGTTCCCAGTATCTCACGTTCCATCCTATTGAAGGAAATGCCGTCTTCTTCGGTACGACTGATGATCTCACGATATTTATCCGGAAGCCCTGTGGAGAGAACCAGTTTCCCCACGTCATGGAGCATTCCGGCCAGGAACGTATCATCGACCATTTCCCTGCTGAAGTTTTCCTCTTTTGCGATAGCCTTTGCAAATGCGGCAGTCCCCATGCAGTGTCGCCAGAGCTTCTCAAGAAATCTCTCCGGAACACCTTTCGCCTCGAACTGGCTGAAAATCTGCGCAGAGAGGACCAGGGCTTTGATGGTCTCGAGCCCCAGGAGGTTCACGGCCTGATCGATACTCTCGATATGACGCGGAAGGGCAAAAAATGCGGAATTGACCAACTGGAGGATTTTCGCGCTCATTCCCACATCTCGTGATACGATTTCAGCAATCCTGCCCATGGATGCGTCTTCAGATCGCAATTCCGCCATGATTTCCTGGTACAACTTGGGAAGACTGGGCAGGCTTCCGACATTTGAAACTAACTGTTTCAACGCCTCATCTTTGAGCAGTTCCCTGAGCGCGAGTGCGCGGAGCACCGTATTCCTGAGGATATCCGCATCACATGGTTTGGAGAGATACTGATGCGCTGTTCGCACCGATTTCAGGATCATTTCCTGGTCGGAATGGCCGGAAAGAACAATGCGGACTATCTCGGGGAATCTTTTCCGTATCCTCTCCAGCAACTCGGCGCCATGCATTCGGGGCATGCGCATATCAGTTACCACAACCTGAAAGTCATCAGTTTCAAGGATCTGTAACGCCTTTTCCCCGCTCTCGACAAAGACCATGCTCCACTCCTTTCTCATACCCCTGAGCATGCGTTCGAGCCCCTGAAGAACCATGGGTTCGTCATCAACAAACAGAATTTTTCGTTTCATTATTTCAACCCTCCAATGGCAATCGAATGGTAAAACTGCTCCCTTTGCCCGGCCCACTTTCAACGTCGATGGTGCCTCCGTGCTTTTCTACAATGACCGAATGTGCGATACTGAGGCCCTGCCCGGTACCTCTGCCCACCTCCTTAGTGGTAAAGAAAGGATCAAATATCTTTGACCGGATCTCCGCTGGGATCCCCGCTCCCGTGTCTTTAATGTGGATCTCGGCCCACTTGCCGTTTTTCCGCGTGCTGATCGTGATGGCCCCTTTCCCTCCTGTGTTATTCCCCACAACGTCCGCGATTGCGTGCGCAGCATTCACGATCATGTTGAGGATCACCTGATTCAGTTCACCTTGATGACAGGCCACCGGCTGCAAGGTCTCATCAAAATCCATTTCAAGGTCGGCGACGTATTTCCACTCGTTCCGCGCCACAGTGACGGTATTTTCTATGGCCTTATTGATATTTGTTGGTTCTTTCCCCTCACCGCCAGGGTGCGAGAATTCCTTCATTGCACGGACGATCTTTGCAACGCGCTCCACTCCTTCCAGACTCTGCTCAATGGCCGCCGGAATTTCCCTTCTGAGATAGTCCAGGTCGATTTCTTCTGCTGTTTCTTCAAGTGCTTTGAGAATCTCACCAACTCCGGTCCCGTCCTTGCACCTCCTGGCAAGCTCCTGGTATTTTTCCACCAACCGGTCAAGATCCTCAAACCCTTCCTTGAGAAAACGGTTGTTGTCTCCCACGTACTGGGTGGGAGTGTTGATCTCATGGGCTATCCCCGCCGCCAGTTGGCCGATGGACTCCAGTTTCTGTGCCTGAACAAGCTGGCTTTCCAGAAGTCTTTGATCAGTAATGTCCGATGCCCGAATCAGGGCCCCGATGGCAGTTCCGTCCTCTGCAGCTACGCGGCTGATAGTCATTCCGAGGAAGCGTTCTTTTCCATCTTTTCCCTCATAGCGAATATCATCCAGCCTGCATCTTTCATCACTCTCTCTGCAGTGTCCAATTGCCTCGTAAACTCCTTTTCCCGGCCATTTGAGTCCACACTCACTCAGGGTTTTGCCGTAGACCTCGTCATACGTCATGCCAAACGTCTCTTCAGCGCTTGAATTCCACTCCACGATCCTGTCTTCCTCGTCTACGACGATCATGATGCAGGTCATGGCGCCCAGCAAGAGCTCTGTCTTGGTATGCGCCTTTTTTAGTTCGTCCTGTGCAGTTTTTAGGTCCGTGATGTCCATGGCGAATTCAAAACGCACATCGCGGCCGTCAGGCCATCGGATAATACGATCGACAATCTTGTAGTCTCTGTCCAGACCGGGATTGTGGAACTCCCAGAAGTGTGGTCTCCCTTTTTTCTCCAGTATGACTTGGTTCGTACAATAGTCACAGGGGACATCCAAGTTTTGAAATTCCCGGTAACAGATGGAACCTACCGGATTTCTGCCGAGGGCATCCTCAAAGGCCTTATTCACGTAGAGCACCTCATAGGTTTCCGGGTCGGCCACGTAAATCATCTCCGTGATGCTGTCCAGCATGGCGTGGAACATTGCTCTTTCAGATTCAATGATTCTCTGTGCGCGCTTCCGCTCCGAAATATCCATCAGGAATGCGATGTCTGCGGGCTTTCCAAGATACATGGTCTGAGTGACGGCGACAGCAACGTCAATGGTCGTTCCGTCTTTTCGTATTCCCTTGAACTCATACCTGCTTGGGGCTGCATCTCCTTGAGATCTCTTGCGGCTTATTTCATTCACCCGATCGCGGTCATCAGGATGTACTACCAGTGCGTTCTCCTTTCCCTCGAGATCCGAAGGATTTTCGTACCCGAACATTTTCGCGAGTTCATGGTTGACGAACAACTGAACGCCCGCCCTTGATACGGCAATACCTTCCTGGGCAGCCTCCAGAAAGATCCTGTTGCGCTCCTCTGACTTCTTGAGTTCTTCGATTGCCTTCCTTCTCTGCGTGATGTCTCTCACTATTCCGAAGGCGTGCCACTTTCCGCTGAGCTTTGCCGAGGAGAGAGAAAGTTCTATGGGAATCTCTTGGCCATCTTTTCTCTTGGCTTCGAGTTCCAGGGTGTTCGCGATCACTACTCCTTCGTCGGATGCCTGAAACGTTGCAAAGGCTTTTTCATATGCTTTCTGATATCGTCGCGGGGCAAGGAGTTCATGGATATTTTTTCCCAGCACTTCATCTGAGGCGTATCCGAACATCCTTTCCGCAGCGCCATTCCAGAGGACAATGTTTCCTTGATCATCAATGGTGACTATCGCATCGTGTGCAGAGGAGCTGATAGCCCTGAACTTTTCCTCGCTTTCCTTGACCTCCCTCACTTTTTGAGCCAGCATCTCTTCCAGGTTTTCGCGGTACTGGCGAATTGACCTGTCAGCCTCTTGATGCCTCAGGGCGTTCTTCACGTGCAAGAGCATCTGGTTCAATTCAAAAGGTTTCAGTACGTAGCTATAAATCCCTGCCTCAATCGCCGAAGCAATACTGTTGGCATCATCAACGCCGGTGACCATGATGACCATCATGTCAGGGAATGCTTGCCGCGCGAAAAGGACGAAATCAAGTCCCGATTCTCCCGGCATGTTAATATCCACAAGGGCCAGTTCAAAGGGTTGTCTCTCCAGGAGTGCTCTGGCCACTGCAGCTTCGGCCGCTTGGACACAGTGAAAGCCGTTTTTCGAAAGCGTCCTTTCCAGCATGTTCCTGATTTCCCGTTCATCATCTACTATCAGGATATTTGCCATGAATTGTTTCTCCCTTCTTTTCAGACTGATCATCTTGGCCGAACCCTAAATCACGGAATCAAAAAAAGAGCCCTTTTTGAAGATCATGGAGGTGTCGGGTTTCACCACAATCTCCCTGATCACTTTTCCTGATTCAGAACCAATTATTTCGGCCCGGATTGCTCCGTGAACGCTGTCTATCTTGTATGAGATGAAGGACTTCTCGGAACCTTGAGAAAAACCTGTGGGAAAGGAATTTCCCGGGTCCTGTCCTTGAGACTCTCTATTCACGAGAACATGTCCCCGGAAATGCCGGTTCCAGGAAATCGACTGAATCGGTGACGTATTCATCTTTTTCCCTTTAGTCAGAAAGCTTTTGTGTCTATTGCTGAGGCGGATTTCCTCACGTCAGTCGAAAATATTCCTGCCGCTGCCTGCCATCTTATTCTATCGGCAGGATCAACAAGAACTATCTTGTGATAAAACAGTGGCAAATCAGTGGTAAATTCTCACTAATGTATGCAGAGGAAAAATCTTCAGGAATGAAGAGACTGGAGGCAGGTACGGAGATCGAGTTTCTTCCTCTCGGCGCTCTCCAATATTCTTTTGAGCAGAACCGGATGGGTTCTCTGTCATCGACGATCAAAACGGTCGGCAAGTCAGGGTTCATTCTTAGTCCTGTCTTCTGTCCAACACCTCCCGCACCTTCTTTGCCAGGTCTTTCCCCGTGAAAGGCTTCTGGATTAAGTGCACATGCTTTTCCAAGACCCCGTGGTGAGCAATGACATTGTGCGTATATCCGGACATATAGAGGACCTTGAGTTCAGGAAACTTTTCCCGCAGGCGGTGCGCAAGGTCCCCGCCGCTCATGCCCGGCATCACCACATCGGTCAAGAGCAGATTCATGGCGTCCTTGTGGTCCTCTGATCTTCTTATGGCCTCTTTGCCGTTTGACGCCGTGATGACCCTGTAGCCGTATCTCTCGAGTATCCTCCGTGTAAGATGGCGAAGCGCTTCATCGTATTCCACCATCAAAATGGTTTCGCGTCCCTCGAGAGAACCGGCAGGGGCTTGCCGTTCCTCCGGCCTCTTGATTTCCGCTTCAGTACTCGGAAGATATATCTTGAAGGTCGTCCCCTTTCCCGGCTCACTGTACACCCAGATATGGCCGTTGTTCTGTTTCACAATGCCGTAGACCGTGGAAAGACCGAGACCGGTTCCCCTTCCCATTTTTTTGGTAGTGAAAAAAGGTTCGAATATGCGGGTCTGGGTCTCTGTATTCATGCCGACGCCGGTATCTGCAACCGCCAGCATCACGTAACGCCCCGCCTCGTTTTCCACTCCGTGTTTCCGGAAATACCTCTCGTCCAGTTCCACGTTGGCGGTCTCGATGGTAAGCGTTCCGCCCTTGGGCATGGCGTCTCTCGCATTGACCGCGAGGTTCATGATCACCTGTTCCATCTGGCTGGGGTCCGCCTCCACTTGCAGGGGTTCTGGCTCGTAGACGGTAATCAGCTCGATATCCTCTCCAATAACGCATGCCGAATATGGCAATCAAAGGTCGATCCGTCCTTTCGGACCCACCTGGTCTCCATGTCGCTTGTCCTCTTCTCCGGCCCAAGGCTTTTAATGGAGTCTCCGACCCGTTCAAATTCCGCATCGTCCAGGTACAGCATCCTGGCATCCTTTCCTTGCAGCTCTTTCGAAGAATAGCCCAGCATTCTGGCCGTGGCCTCGTTATGCCAAAGTATCTCGTGATCATTCCCGATGAGGCTGATGCCAAGGGGCGATGCCTCAAATATGCTTCTCAACCTGGCCTCGCTCTTCTTTAAGTATTCCTCCGCTTGTTTCCGTTCGGAAATATCTTTGACCCAGACCTGCACTCCCGGTTCCTCTTCAATGGCAATCACACGGGCGCCGACGTCGGCGTAAAACCATGACCCGTCCTTGCGCTGCATTTTCACCTCATAATGGGTTGTCGTCTCCTCTCCGCGCATCCGGGCCTGCGCCCTTTCCTTTGTCAATTCCTGGAACTCCGAGTGATAGACCAGCCAGTGATCCAGGCCTGCCAGTTCTCCTTTATCGTATCCCAAAATCTCATAAAGGCGGCGATTTGCAAAAATGATTCTGGGCCCCTTCTGTACAAAGATTCCATCGAAACTCTCTTCCACCAGGGTACTGTATCGCTCTTCACTTTTGCGCAGGGCCTGTCCTGTTTCCCTGCAGTCATGTATGACTCCGCAGCCCTTAGGCTGCACAGATCAATCTGCCGGTGACGAGCAGACAGCCTTTTCAGTGATATTTGGAGATGAAAAGCTCTTCCAGGCAAGGATGAGGAGATCCGTATTCGGGTTCTTTCCCTTCATGCACCGGAAGCGCCAAATGAAGAGAAGCGCCACATACAGAATCCCCATCAGGAGTATGATAAGCGACTTCATGGCCCTTCTTCCTGAAATATGAAATATCCCTCAAGCAACTCCTATTAAAAACATCAAATATGAGGTGCTGATTAAAGTGATATTAAGATTTCGTGATTCCTTTCAGACACATTTTGGTCACTCCTCGCAAAATCTTCATAGAACGCTCACGAAAACTGAACAGAGTAGGGCGATGCTGGCAGGCAATTCAAGGAGGAAGAAGCGTGCAAAAAATTGTGATCAGGAGCAGAGGCGAAGGGTCTGAAGGAAATTTTGTCCGGCTTGTAGAGACCCTCTTTCCCGAGTGTGAGATCTGTGTAATTCCCCCGGATTCGGCTGAAGTTCGGATTCAGGTGAGTGAGCCGGAGCGTCAGAGCGGGGTGATTCCGGCAGAGACTTGAGCGGTGAACAGGGATTCCGCCAAATCATGGAGTGAAACTCATAATGCGAAAATGAGATGGTGGATTTGGGTGCTGCGATTAGCATTTCAGAGCAAACATATGAACAGTTCACGGAAAGGAAACTGAATGGAATTGGAAGAAAGAAGAGAACTGGATGCAGGGCTGCTTGTTTTTCCCTTGAGAGCCCGCACGGCCTTTGGGTTGAGGGAACAGATAATGACTCGTGTGATGGTTCTCTATGACAATCGGATCGGCAGGAGGCAATTCGTCATTCTGAACAAAAGACTGGAGGAAGAGATCCACGGAAAAATCTCGGTGTGGCTGGACACAAATATGTGTTTTCAAGACATCCTCCACCGCATAGGCCCGGAAGGTGTTGATCTGGACCAATGGCGCAGTGAACAGCGTCAGTGAAGAATGAGGCGGGCAAGGAAGAAGACGTCTGACCGGAAGGAAATATTAGCCATTTCCTCACACTGTCTGAACACATTGCTAACAATCCATCCGTATATTTGCTCCGAGACATTTGAGACGAAGAGATTGAGATCAGCAAATCGCGCTGAGAGGGGGTGATGATCGAGAGTCTTAGCAGAATCCTAATGAGATCTTAACAAAAATCTAACAATTGATCGCTAACTTATACAATTATGGAGGTAAAAATGCTTAAAACAGCTTTGAAAATAACGACGTTAATCACAAGCCTGACTCTTTTGTTCGTCCTGCCGTCCGCGCACGCCGCAAGCGTCAAATCTATTTCCGGCGCAGGAGCTACCTTCCCTTATCCGGTCTACTCCAAATGGGCCGCTGCGTATAACAAGGAAACGGGAGTGAGATTCAATTACCAGTCCATTGGTTCGGGAGGCGGGATCAAACAGATAAAGGCCAAGACCCTGGATTTCGGGGCTTCAGACGCCCCGTTGAAACCCGAGGAACTTGATAAGTCGGGGCTCCTGCAATTCCCGATGATTATGGGCGGGGTGGTGCCGGTGGTAAATCTCAAGGGGGTTGCACCGGGAGCACTGAAGCTGAGCAATGAATTGCTGGCCGACATCTACTTGGGCAAGATCAAAGAATGGAATGACAGCCGCATCAAGGCCGAAAACCCGACTCTTTCACTGCCCTCCAAGAGCATTATGGTGGTCCATCGTTCAGACGGGTCCGGGACCACATGGATTTTTACGAACTATCTCTCCAAGGTCAGCGAGGAGTGGAAGAGCAGGGTGGGCAACGACAAGGCGGTGGCATGGCCGGTCGGCATAGGCGGCAAGGGGAATGAAGGCGTAGCTTCGTACGTCAAGCGTATCAATGGATCCATCGGCTACGTGGAGTATGCCTACGCCTTACAGAATCACCTGTCACACGTAAAGCTGAAGAACCGTGACGGCGGGTTTGTGGAACCCACGAGTGCGGCGTTCCAGTCGGCTGCGGCAAATGCAGACTGGGCCCACGCAAAGGGGTTTTACATGGTTCTCACCGACCAGCCTGGGAAAGACAGCTGGCCGATTA
>CAZEGG010000100.1:0-10505 GCA_964511755.1 uncultured Desulfobacteraceae bacterium
GTCGGTCCAAGTGTTTTTTCGATAAACCGGAAGAAATACCACGAAGCCGTATTGCTTGCCGGTTTCCCTCACGAGCGGTATCCGGGCGGTCGCAGTCATTTGTCCGGTATCGCAGGCCTTTTCAAGCACTGCCTTACGCGTGGGATTTGAAGCCAGATCATACCCGAGCGCGGTTTCGTTGCCTTTATACGGCTCCACGAAATACGCAGGGAAATACTCATCTTTTTCTCCAGCTCGAATCATTTCTCCCCGGTCTCCGCGTTCGGTGATACGAAAGTCTTTGAACCCATCGAGCCGCGCGTCTCTTTCATATTCATTCCGCTGTGCGCGCAGGACACGAGGAATCCATTCAAGAGCTTGAAAGGCAGGATTGTACGGCAAGATGTCGTACGTAAGAGTTCGAAAGTCATCCCTGGATACAACGTTGGAGTTTTTGAAAAAGGCCCTCAAAGACCGAATTGCACTGAAATCTCTGTCGATTTCCTTTTCAACCGCATTAACATGGCCTTGAGCATGGAATTGTAACTCGGTTCGCAGTCTTTGAATCTCCAGCCTTCGCACAATGAGGAATGCTGAAAAGCTGAGAAGAAGTCCGACGGACACCACAATAATGACCATGGCGTACCTGCGGCGCCAGTGTGTTGGCAGGATGTTTCTCATGAAAGCCTCATTTCAATTCCTTTGTGTGGGCGAACAACGGATAATCAGACATCATAGAATTCGGCACATCTTGACTTAAACTGTAGTATTATTTCCATTTGTTATGACAGAATCCGGATTCTCCTTCATTCCCTTTCGGAAAACCTGGCCCTGATAGACCGTTGAAGATCCCGCTCCGCGGGACTCAGAGAAGAAGGGCCCTGTCACGATACTCCCGCGAAGAATCCGGGAGCTGCAATTCGGAGAGTTCTGCCTGCGCCATCCTGTGCTGTACCGGATCACGATATTGGAGCTGAACCTGTTCTTGTGGTATAATGAAATTGATATTTTTCGAGGAGCGATGGAGTGTTGGCAGGATGGTTAAGCTTTCCGGGTTCCAGGGATGATGCGCGTGGCAAAAACTTCCGTCAACAGCCCCAATCAGCATCAGGCGTATTCTCATGCGGAGGGAACGGAGAGATGGATTGGACAAAATACTCCTTCAAGATCTTGGAAGCGCTTGCCATTCCGATTCTGGCGATTGATCGAGACTATCGTGTAATAGGCGCAAACCGTTCTGCGTGCAGGTCATTTTGCTTATCCACGCACGATATTGTGGGCCGGCAGTGCTTCAAGATAGCCCATCAACTTGATCGGCCATGCTGGCATGAGGGAACAGGCTGCCCTGCCAAAACCGCGTTTGAACTCAAGGAGCAAACAAGGGTTATTCATGAACACAGTCATGGAGGAAAGACCATATTTGAGGAAGTCACGGCTTCCCCGGTTTTGGACGCAAACGGGGAGGTTGAGTTCATTGTTGAAGAGTTGAACGACGTCACCGAACTGGTACAATCCAGAGAGATAGCCGGCCACTTAAGAAAAGACATCAAAACGCTACAGGGACTGCTTCCCATTTGTTCACGGTGTAAAGATATTCGAGATGAAGCGGGATATTGGAATCAAATTGAGACGTATATCTCCGACCACGCAGAAGTTCAGTTCAGCCACAGTCTTTGTGAAAAATGCACTGAAGAGCTGTATGGCCAGGAGAAGTGGTATATAAAAATGAAAAAGAAAAGGGAGAACGGGGACAAGACATAGCAGCGTGCTTCACCGGACTGTAAGAAGCGTGAACTCTCGAGTATGTCAATGAGCCCGTCCTCCCTTTGGTGCTCTTCGATGGACAGTCTAAAGCAAAGGTCGTTTTGGGCAGCCTCGGAGATAATGAATCATGCAACCCTCTTTTCAACGATTTCGTCAACACTGACACCCAGTCCGGTGAGCTCACGGAAGCAGTATTGGCGAGCTTCGGTATGAAGTTGTTCCGGGACGAACAACCCCTTTTCAGTAAACACATCCTCCACCATCATTTTCAGGAAGACCGCAGCGCACTGACCGGTGAGATAGGCCTCATGGCTCAGGCTGGACGTCGCGAAAGCCTCTACCAGGCCCGGCGCGTTGACGTAAGAATCGATGGTGACCGGCTTGCCTCCTTGAATTCCTTTGACGCGAACCAGGAAGGCGCCTTCCTCTTTTTCCAGACCTTCATCAAGGATGGCCTTGATTTCGTCCGGGAATTTGGGTGCCGGGGGACACAGTTTCAGAGCCAGGTCCAACGGCGCAATTTGAGCGCCGTCGACAGTAACCATTTCGTTGGAAAGCAATCCCAGGTTATACAGGGATTCAGAGAGATCGATATGCGGGCCGCCGTATTTGAATTCCACGTTCTTGACACCCTTGAGCACCTTGTCGGCCAATAACCCCATGGTCACGGGCTCGTCATGCTCATGATCGACCATGCGCACCTCCCCGTCGACTCCCCTGAATTTCATGTTCACCGGGCGGCTGAACGGAACATCGGTGACAATCTTGCCGTTTTCATACCGGAATGTGGAATAGGCCATGTCCGTCAAGGCAACTTCCGGCGACCACCAGAAAGGAGTAAACCGTTTGGCCCACACTCCCTCGTAAACATAAATGCCGATTTCATCACAGGCATCCAGCTTCTCCACTGATTCCCTGGCAATAATGTTGGCAAGCCCGGGCGATGAACCGCATCCGACCAGGGCTGTGAGTCCCTTTTTCCTGAATTTTTCATGCCACTCCGAAAATATCAGCCGGTAGCTTTCCACAAACCCTATCTCTTCCATGGGACCGGCCATATCCATATAAGAGGCATTCACCGTAAGCGCCGTCTCCATGATGGTCAAGTCAAATTCAAGGGGCAGGCCGTTGACCACCAGGTCGCAGTCTGCAGCAGCATCGATCACGTTGCCGGCTTCGCGGGCATCCACAGACACTGCTTTTGCTTTTTTCAGGGAGGCAGCCAGTTTCCGGGCCGCCTCACCATCATAATCCGCACATATGATTTCCGATACGCCCGGATGCTCATCCAGTCGTTTGGCTATGGTACTTCCCTGGGCGCCGACGCCGATAATGAATATCTTTTTCATTTTCTTCTCCTTTCAATCTTCCTCAGGTATACTGAGTTACAACCCCGCATCCCGGAACACCGTCCGCCCTTGGAACAGGGTCATGAGCACTCTTGTGCCGGCGATTTCCGATACGGGCAGTTCAAACAGATTCCTCTCAAGCACAACAAGGTCCGCTTTCTTCCCGGCCTCTATGGATCCCGTTTCGTTTTCAAGAAAATTGGCATGAGCTCCGTTGATGGTAAAAGCAGCGATCATGTCAGCCAGGGTCATTCGTTCTTCAGGCCCCAGGATCTCGTTGAGGTCTGTTTCTCCCGGCAGACAGCGCGTCACTCCCAGCTGGATGCCCTCCAGCGGCGGGCTGGGGACCTGCACGGGATAATCGCTGGCTGCGGCGAGCGTCACACCGGCATCAACGAAACTCTTCATGGGATACTCTTTTTCCGCCCGTTCCCGGCCCAGATATTTTACCTCGAGCTCCCGGAAATACTCTCCTTTCACGTGCCAGAACGGCTGGGGAACCCCGATGACGCCGAGGTCGGCAAAACGTGAAATATCTCCGTAATCCACTACATGGAGGTGGGTTATCAAGTGCCTGCCGTCCCTTGGACCGTTTTGTCGGCGGGCATATGCCAGGGCATCGATCGCCATGCGCACGGCCGCGTCGCCGATTGCATGGATGTGAATCTGCAGTTTCTCCCGGTCGAGCGCCTCAAAAAGTGTGTCAAGGTCTTGTTGTCGCCACATGGGGGCGCCCCTGAAGTCGGGCCGGTGAGCATACGGCGACATCAGGTAGGCCGTGCCGCCCTCCACGACCCCGTCCACAAAGATCTTCGCGCCGGCAACCCGAAAGAGCGGATGCGTGTGCCCGGCGCAGGCCGCGGCCAATTTCGGCACCTGTGATGTTCCTTTTGTCGGATCGGCAAGCAACGAGCCTCGCACCCGTAACGTCAGATCCCCGCTTTCGGCCAGCTGTTCATAAGCAACCATATTGTTCCGGGCGGTTCCAAACCCCAGGAGCATTCCCTCGCTGTCGGGAAATAAAAGCAGGGGGTCATGTACGGTGGTAATGCCGACCCGGGCGGCTTCTGCCGCGAAGATATGGATGGAATCTCTTACCTGCTCAACGGTGTACGGCGGCAGCATGTTTTGAATCACATCATTGGCGTTTTCACGGAATGTTCCGCTGGGTTCCCGGGTTGCAGGGTCTCTTTCAATCACCCCTCCTGCCGGATCGGGTGTGTCCCTGCCGACGCCTGCGATTTCAATCGCCCTGCTGTTGACCCAGATCGAATGGCCGTCATTAGAATGCAGGGATACCGGGCGGTCGGAAACCACAGCGTCCAAATCCTCTTTGCCCGGTCCCAAGGGTGGAAACACACTGTTATCCCAACCGCTGCCGTAGATCACCTCAAGGTCCGGACGGCCTTCCGCAAATTTTCTGAGAGCCGCCTGGTAGTCCGCCAGTGATTTCAGGCCATGCAGGTTTAACGTCTTTTTTTCATCGAACGCAGATGAGGCATGCGCATGGCTGTCGATAAAGCCCGGCAGCACCATTTTGCCGCCGAGATCGATGACCTCGGTATCGGGGCCTGTATATTCTGACGCTCCTGCATTGCTGCCGACGAAAATGATGTCCTGACCGCTAATTGCCACGGCTGCTGCCTGGCTGCGGCGCGAATCCACAGTGTAGACAGCACCGTTTTTCAGGACCAGTTCGGCCTGTTTTTGCATGGTTGACTCCTTTCCCGGCAGATGCTCGAACGCCGATTCAGAATCCGAATTCCTCTTCAACCTCGGCCAGCGTGTCATCGAGCCTGGCAATTACGGTATCCATGGTTTCGTAGCTGATGATCCCCGGTGGTTCGATGCGGTTGACCTTAGCGTTATTAAGAGTTCCGCCGGTGACAATCCCCCGCTTGAAAAGGCCTTTGGATACCGCCCAGCCGATCTCCGGTGTCGGGTATTCAAGGCCGATAAGAAGTCCCCTGCCTCTGACATCCACCAGGATGGAATATTTCTTCTGCAGCAACCGAAGCTTCTGCATCATGTATTCGCCCTTTTCCCTGATCCGCGCCGGCAGGTCGTTTTCGACGGTATACTTGATCGCGGCAATGGCGGCTGCGCAGGCCAGGGGATTGCCGCCGAAGGTGGGCGAGCCCAGAATCCACGGATTGTCCTGCAACTGCTGGATCCAGAGGTGAGGCCGGGCGATGATTCCCGTGATGGGCATCACTCCGCCGCCAAAGGCTTTGCCGAAGGTGAGAATGTCCGGGACCACCCCGTAACTTTCACAGGCCCACAGAGCCCCCGTGCGCCCCATGCCGGTCTGGATCTCATCGACAATGAGAAAAACACCGTAGGCGTCACAGATGGCCCGCAGTTTTTGCAGGTAATCATCAGGAGGCAGAACGATGCCTGCTTCTCCCTGAATCGGCTCGACAATCATGGCGGCCACGGTTTCTCCAACTTCGATGAGATTCTTGATGGCCGTTTCGGCTGCCGCGGCATTGCCGAACTCCACATGTTGTACGCCTTGGATCATGGGCAGGTAAGGGTGGCGGTAGGCAGCTTTGCCGGTAACAGAGACCGCTCCAAAGGATTTGCCGTGAAAACCATTGACTGTCGATATGAAATAGTGCTTGCCTGAAGCCAGTCGAGCGAGCTTGAGCGCCATTTCGTTGGCTTCGGCGCCGCCGTTGCAGAAAAAAGCATACTTCAGATCTCCGGGAGTGCACATGGACAGAAGTTTGGCAAGATATCCCCGCAACGGATCCACCAGTTCCTGGCTGTGGAGGGCGTAGCGGTTCAGCTGGGCCTGGACGGTCTTGACGACTTCCGGATTGCGGTGACCGGCCGTGTAGATTCCGAACCCGCCCAGACAGTCGATAAATTCGGTGCCGTGGGTATCTCTGAAGGTTTCCCGGGAGTCTTCCCATTCCACAAAGGCGGCGTCCGTGGAGACGGATTTGCGGTATTTCAGCCATCCCGGGTTTACATATTCGTTGAAGTTTTCAATGGAGTCCCGGATGATCCGATCTTTGTCCTCCGAAGTCAATTCCGTCTTCAGGATGAAGTCCAGGATTCTCTTTGCCTCATTCAGGGTGTTTTCTCTGGAATCGCTCATAACTCTCCTCGTACCACGGAAAATTCAATGTCTCCCTAATTCCTCTTTGAACTCCACTCGGGGTATCGCCTGATGCCCTTCGTCCTGTAGAAGGAGACTTATTTGAAGCCTGTGCTTCGTTGTGTGGCAAAGAATATATGAAAAAAAGTGTCGTTTGTCAATAAATTTCTTGACAATATTATCGGATTCCGTTAATATATCGGCAAAAATAAGTGGAAAATGGAAATACAGTGAGCCGCAAAAACGAGCAAACCCGGAAAAACGCCGGTCCAAACGAACCGCTTGATCCCACCGACTGCCGCATGGTGCGGCTGCTTCAGAAAGACGGCAGGATGCCGGTTGCCGTCATGGCAAAAAAACTGCAGATCTCGGAAACTACTGTTCGCACCCGGCTGAAACGGCTGATGGATGACGAGGCCATTAAGATCGTTGCCGTCAGCAATCCTTTAAAGCTGGGATTTGAAATCATCGGCAATCTGAAGATCCGCATGGATTTGAAGAAGAAAGATGCGGTTTTAAAGAAGTTGAACGATATTCCAGCGCTGAATTATGTGGCGCTGACCACGGGGGGCACTGACATCGACGCCGAATTTATCGCGGGCTCTCTGGCTGAATTCAAGTCCTTAATCTTTGAAAACATCAGCAAGATCGACGGCATCAATTCCATCGAGACTTCTTTAATCGTTGAGATCGTGAAAGATACCTGGGATTGGGGCACGGCCTGGGGCTGAAGTCATCCCATCCACTGCAGGACGGACCTCGGTCTTCATGCCCGGCCCCTGCAGCGAGAGTGTCATTAGTCGGATGATGATTGTAGTCCGACGCCTGTTGTCAAGACAGGGTTTGTTTAGAAAGAGAATCCAGTGAAGGAGGCAATTGAGTTATGATGAAGAACGTGATGATTATCGGCGCGGGCGCCCAGGGAAACGTGATCAGCGGTGTGCTTTCGCAGGCGGATGATGTAGGCTCTATTCTGCTTGGCGACATCGACGTGGACCGGGCCGGCGAGGTGGCCGAATTTGTGGGTTCGAAGAAGATTGCGGTCAGACGTATTGACGCCGGCAATGTCCAGGAGATGACGACAGAAATGGTCCAGGGTGCTTGCGACCTGGTGGTCAATGCAACCCTGCCTGCGTTCAACCGCTCGATTTTGCAGGCCTGCGTTCGGGCCAAGACGGACTACCTGGACATGGCCTCGAACGAGATGCTGGAAAGTAAGACCGGGGAGAAGATCCAGGAAGAATTTCTGGTGGAACAGTTTGACTTTGCCGAAGACTTCGCATCTGCAGGCCGGAAAGCCCTGATTCTTGCCGGCGGCGACTCCGGGCTCGTCAACATCATGGCCAGGGAAGCGGTTGACAGACTGGATGAAGTCGATTATATCGGCATCAAGGACTACGGCATCATCGAATGTACAGAGCCCGTGGCCTTGTGGTCCTTAGCTACCTACCTGGAAGATTGTGCCAGCCAGGGTGTTTACTGGGAAGACGGTCGCTATAAATATGCGCCGATCTTTTCCGGAGAGGAAGAATACTATTTTCCACCTCCGCTGGACCACTGGGGGAAGGTGTATTATCACACCCACGAAGAGCCTGTAACCATCCCCAAATTTATCGGCAAGCCGGTGAAGTACTGCGATTTCAAACTGGGTGATCCGGACAGCCAGATGTGGCGATATTTGATCGAGGGCCTGGGATGGATGGAGACGGGACCGGTGGAAGTGAAGGGCGCCAAGGTAATCCCGCGGGACGTGCTCTTGAAGAAGATCCCGCCGACCCTGTCCCCGAAGAGATGCGTGGAACTGGTGAAGAATAAACAAATCATGAGCCGACTTCAACTGGCTGTGGATGTAAAAGGGAAGAAAGACGGCCGGTGCCGGCATTACAAAATGTGGACCGCAAGCCCCAATATCGTCCAGGCCTGCGGAAGAATTCCGGGGACCAATGACGTTTCCTGGATCACCTCTGTGCCCGCCTCGATTTTATCGCTTATGCTCTTGCGCGGCCAAATTAAACATACAGGAGTGTTTCCCTGTGAAGTCCTGGGTAAAGAAGAAAGAGACATCTTTTTTGCCGGAGTAAAGAGCTGGGATATCAACATTCACGTTCAGGAAAATTCACAAATTTAGGGAGGGGAAAAATGGAGAAGAAAAATCTGGGGACCACGTTTAGAGTTGCGGCTTTGTTTTTTTGTGTATCTGTTTTCCTGCTTCTGTTTTCACCGGCGGTCCATGCCAAAGTCAGGTTCAATGTCGGCTTTACCGCGGATTGGGCCATAGAAAGTCCGCGAATCAGCGAAAACTGGCAGTATACGGAAATGGGGTCCGTGTTCTGGCCGATTATCTATGGTCAGCTATGGGCCATGGGTCCTGCTCCGGATTACAAGCCTGTGCCCCGGCTGGCTACTCGCTGGGAAACGAAGGACCGGAAAACCTGGCGGTTTTATCTTCGGAAAAACGCACGGTTTTCCGACGGCAAACCCGTGACCGCCCGGGACGTGGAATTTTCATTGACCTATGTGCCGCAAAACGTGGAGTCATATAATGTGCCGGACGTGCAGTGCGAATCAATCAAGGTCATCGACGACTACACCATTGAATTTACCCTGAAAAAGAAACTGGGAGGAGATTATCCGCCGGCCTACTGGTTTCCGATCCTGCCCAAGCATATCTGGGAACCGTACAAGAAGGACATGAAATCGTTCGCCAACGAAAAGGCCATCGGATCCGGCCCGTACAAACTCAAGGAATTCAAATCAAAACAGTACGTCTGGTTTGTCGTCAACAAGGATTTCTGGGGCAAAAAACCGGCCGTGGACGAGCTGGTGTACAAATGCTACGGCAGCCGAGAGGCCCTCAACATGGCCTTGAAAAAAGGCGACGTTGATATGATCGGCTACAGCGGAATCAATCCCGTCAACCTCCCCGAGTTTCAAAAAGCAAAAAACATCAAAGTGATCATATCGCCGGGGATCGGTTTGATTTGGCTGACCTTTAACCTGCATAAGGCAACCCCCATTCAGGATCTCAGCGTCAGAAAGGCCTGCATGGAGGGCATCGATCTGGACCGGATCATCAAGCTGGACTACCGGGGATATGCGAAAAAAGTCAACAGCTTCATCTATCCTGAGATGGCCTCATACGATCCCAATCTGCCCATGTGGCATTATGACCCGAAAGCGGCGGAAAAAACGCTCGAGCAGGCCGGCTATGTGGATAAAGACAATGACGGCATCCGGAATGACCCGAAAACCGGCAAGAATCTGAACTTTGATTTGATGGTGCCCACTGACTGGACTACGGAAGTCAAACTGGCCACTCTGATCAAGCAGCAGCTTGCGCCGATCGGCATTGGTATTTCCCTTAAGACCCTGGACCTCGATACCTACTATGATTTTATTTACGCGCCCAAGGACGATAAGTGGGACATGGCCATCGGGGAGGAAGAGCCGGGGCCTTACGCAGACTGGATCTGGGAGATGTCCCGCGGCTACAACAACGGTGGTGAGGGCTGGAACCAGGCCTACTACAATAACCCCAAGTTTGATACCCTGCTCGACGAACTGCTTTCAGAAACGGACATGACCAAGAGAAAACAGACCTCTTTCAAAATGCAGGAAATTATCGCGCACGATCTGCCGTATGCGGTTATCCTCCGTCCCGACATAATTGATCCGGTGCGGACCGATAAATTCGAAGGGTACGTGCAGACCATGGGCGGCGTGATTACCTGGATCAACCCGTGGACGCTGTTTGACATCAAACCCAAGAAGTAACCGGGAGTCCGGAGAGATTCCTTTTTTCGGGGTGTCCGGAGGGCGCATGGCCGGCCGATGAGGCTCAACAGCGCCCGGACACCCGCCACCGTACATTCCGAGCAGAATCCGCCCCACGGCAGATGCAGGCGTCGGAGAATAAAGAGTGAAATTAGCACGGTTTACATTTCGCAAGGCAACCGCGGCCATTTTGACCATCTTTATTATTTTGAGCGTCAACTTTGTTATCTTCCGGATGGCCCCCGGCGACCCGGTCCGCATGATGTTCAAAGACCCGCGGGTCAGTGCCAAGCAGCTTGAACTGCAGCGTGAAAAATTCGGCCTGGACAAACCGCTGGGGGGACAGTTTCTGGCCTACCTCAACCAGCTGGCGCACGGAGATCTGGGAATATCGTTCTGGCAGAAAAGACCCGTCACTGAAGTCATTGCGCAGCGAATACCCAACACCCTCATCCTGGTGCTTACCGCCCTCGCCATGTCGACCATCCTGGGGATCATCTTAGGCGCCCTGGCCGGCTGGGTGAGCGGCACCA
>CAZEGG010000101.1:0-10483 GCA_964511755.1 uncultured Desulfobacteraceae bacterium
AGCGGGGTGTTCCTCTGTTGTCATTCCGGAAAGCCCGCAGGGTTTATCCGGAATCAAGATGCCCGCACTTGTGGAAACGACCGCAACATCGCAAGCGACAGGGTATCTAACCCGCGGCAGAAATAAAAAGACTGGGGAGGCACGATCCCGGGAAAAAACCGTTTTGTCATAAACGGATGGTGAAGGTACTGCCTTTCCCGGGAGTGCTTTCAACGGAGATCCTTCCGCCATGGGCCTGCACGATGTGTTTTACAATGGCAAGTCCGAGGCCGGTCCCTCCAACAGACCTGCTCCTTCCTCTGTCAACACGATAAAACCGCTCAAAGATCCTCGGAATATGCTCGGATGCAATACCGCATCCCTGGTCCGCGACGCTGATATTTGTCCCCGAATCTTCCTTCCATGCCCTGACAACAATAGTGCTTTCCCGAGGACTGTATTGAATTGCGTTGTTGAGGAGATTCACGACGGCCTGTTCCAGCAGCCGTGCATTTCCTCTTGCAAGCAGCATTTCAGGGCAGTCCAGAGAAACTTTGATCTTTTTGGTCTCCGCCTTTTCTTTGCATATCTGTACTGCAGGACCCAGGACGTTCCTCAGCCTGAACTCTGCAAAGACCATTTTGGCGACCTCCCCCTCCTGCTCGATCCTCGATAGACTGAGCAGGTCTTCCACAATGGCCTCGAGTCTCCTGGTATGCTTCTCGATAATGCCCAGGAAACGCCGCTCATCATCCGGATTCTTCGGCGTGCCGTCGAGCAGGGTTTCCACGAACCCCTTCACCGCGGTTATCGGAGTCTTGATCTCGTGGGACACATTTGCCACAAAATCCCGGCGGATATTTTCCAGCTCCCTGACCCGGGTGACATCGGTCATTACCAGGAGCGTTCCAATACGTCTCCCTTTGGAATCCAGCAATGACGTCGAGCGAATATTGAGGATGCGGTCTTCGGTATCCACCCGGATGGCCATATCCTCTTCAACAGCATCACGCTCCCGCAGAGCGCGCGAGACAAAGCCGGCGAGCCGCGGGTTTCTGGAGAGTTCCTCGATGGTCAGGCCGGTGCTCCTGGTCGGGTCATTGTTGAAAAGGCGGCCGGCCGTTTCGTTGATGCTCAGGATCCTGCCGTCCAGATCGACGGCGATAACCCCCTCGATCATGCTGCTCAGGATCGTATTCATCTCATTGGCCTGCCGGGTAATGGTTTCGATTCGCCGGCGCATCCCTTCGGCCATCTTTTTCATGCTCTTCGCTATGGCATCGAGTTCCCGCACCTTGAAAGCCGGAATCCTTGCCGCAAAATCTCCTTGGGAATAGGTCTCGGCAACCATGCGGATCTTTTCCAGCGGCCGGGTCATATGGCGGGAAACCAGGAAGCTGAGGCCCGCGGCAATGAACGCGATGAAGAGTCCCGAGAGAGCGATCTTTATCTCGATGCCGCGCAGAACGGAATGTATCATGTCCACAGGAATGGAAGTCCTGACAACGGCAATAACCCTCTCCCCTCTCTTCAAAGCGACGGCTCGGTACATCAATTCCCTTTGAAGGGTCCTGCTGAATCTGATGGACTTTCCCTCTCCCTGACTCATGGCCTTCCTGATCTCGGGACGAGTGCTGTGATTGTCCATCGTCAACGGATCGTGATGGGAGTCGCCGTAGACAACGCCGCCGGGTTCGATCACAGTAATGCGGATCCCGGCGCTTTTTCCCATGCTCTTGCATACTTCATCAATCCTCTTTCGATTCAGGGGGTCCAGCAGGGGCAGAATGCGGCCTTCCGCAAGGCGCGCCATTGACTCCAGGCTCAGGGAGGTCTGATCCAGATAAAAAGACTTGAGGGATGTGCCGGCGTACCAGGTCACAGGAATGATGGACAGGAAGACGATGAACAGGAAGGCAGGATAGAGCTGCCAGAGCAGGCGCTTCTTCTTTATCATCGATTACTCCTTGAATCGGTAACCAACGCCGCGTACCGTCTCCACATACTTTCCGTATCGGCCGAGTTTCTTCCGCAGGCCGGCGACCTGAACATCCACGGAACGTTCCGTGACGTTATATTCACGGCCGTGAACCGCGTCCACAATCTGGTACCGGGTAAAAACCCAGCCTGGCCGCTGGGCCAGGCATTTCAGGATGGCAAATTCAGTAAAAGTCAAAGGAATGGGTTTCCCCTGGGCCAGGGCTTCATGGCGGCCGGGATGAATTTCGAGTTCGTGGACCGTCAGGGGAGAGTCATCTCCCGGGGGAGGCCCCTCGGCTTTCCTGCGCAGGACCGTCTTCACCCTGGCCGTCAGCACGCGGGGACTGAAAGGTTTGGTCACATAGTCGTCAGCGCCGAGCTCAAGGCCGGCGACGATATCCGCTTCTTCGCCTTTCGCGGTAAGCATGACAATGGGAATACCCTCGGTGGACGGGTCTTTTTTGAGCCTTCTGGCGACTTCGAGACCATCCATTCCCGGAAGCATAAGATCGAGAATAATCAGGTGAGGCGTCCGCTTCTTCACCGAGTCAAGTGCCTCTTCACCGGAAGAGGCACTCCGGACGACATACCCTTCCCTGGTGAGATTGAAGGCCACCAGCTCCCGGATGTCTTCCTCGTCATCCACCACCAGGATTTCTTTTTTCGCCATTTTCCCCTGTTGTCCCCCTGCTCTTCATGGAATTAGGAAAAATCCTTTGCTCTCGGGTCCATCCGCTCGTCCGGAGGGGCTGCTGCCCCCTGGAATCAAGGTTTACATGCATATAATATGCTGTTCACTGTTTGCCCTTTGTGAGAATTGCGTGAGTTTTTCATTAAGATGCGGGCAATCATACACTAACGGGGCAAATGGGGCGCCGGGCCACCCATGCCGGTCAAAACCGCAGAGCCACAATCCCATCGCCTTGATTTGCTTGTTATGCCATCATCAGCTCCCTTGGACACCCAAGGATATTGAGAAGCGAAAAGCATCATATGCGTAAATGACTCCCCTTTTTCCTCTCTCGGCTATCAAAAACGTCGGCTGTAAGTAATAGCCGCAAGAAACCCGGAAAGCCCAAAATGATAAAGGCCCAGTTCTAATTCAAGAGAAGCTGGGCCTTTCAAATTTTCTCAATCTCCTTCGTGGCTTGCCTCTATTTCTTGAGGTTACCTGAAGATGAGCCAGTCAAAAGTATGGATACACTAGTCTTATTGGCATGTTATGTCAAGCGATAATCCTGGATTCCGAGAAAGAGATAGTGGATCAGGGAAAATTGCGAGCTGCCGGCACTTGGAATATACACAGATTTTGATTGACAAGTCAATCAAAATCTGCTCTGCTGGACAGCATGACAAGCCAGCGCGATGTCGCTAAGAAAAGCAAGGAAGAGGCCATCTTCACGGCGGCCTTGTCGGCCATCAAAGAAAAGGGCTTTCACAAGGCAAGAATGTCCGACATCGCGGCACGGGCAGGCATCTCTTACGGCCTGGTCTACCACTATTTCATGAGCAAGGAGGAGCTGTTTGACGCTCTTGTGAATCGATGGTGGGAAGGCCTTTTCGCTCTCATGTCCGGGATCCGGAAAAGCCCGGAACCTTTGCGTGAGAAACTCGCCCGCATCATTCACTACTTTCTCGATACGTACCATAAGGAACCTGAACTGGTCACGATTTTCATTACGGAAATATCGCGTTCAACCAGCAATCTGACTCCGGACCGGCTCGAAAACTTCAAGACCTTCATGTCCACTACTGAACAGATCATCCGGGAGGGCCAGGACACGGGAACGCTCCGCGCTGATTTCAAGGCCAGATATCTCACCTATATCTTTCTCGGGGCGCTGGAAACGTTCGTCTCCACTATGGTACTGGCAGACCAGCAAATCAAAGGAGATGCCCAGAAAAACAGGATTGCGGAGAGTATCCTGGAGGTATTCCTCAACGGGGCCAAGCAACAGGGAACTTGAAGGGCAGTCGACAGGCGGAATAGAGGACATTATGGAATTTTCTTTCACGCCGGAACAGCTGATGTTCAAAGAGCAAGTGATCCGTTTCGCCACCAAGGAAATCGTGCCGAGGGTTGCGGAACACGACCTTCAAAGCGAGTTCGATTTTGATTCTTTTCGTAAACTCGGTGAATTCGGGATACTGGGCATCCACTTGCCCGAAAATCTCGGCGGTGGCGGCGGCGATGTAGTGACCACGGTGCTCGCGGGCGAGGCCCTTGGGGAAGCAGGGGTCGACGGCGGGCTGACCCTTGCATACGGCGCACATACGTTTCTCTGCGCAGACACCATTCTGTGCCACGGCTCGGACGCGCAGAAAGAAAAATACATCCCCAAACTGGCATCCGGGGAATGGATCGGCTGTATGGGAATGACCGAGCCCGGCGCCGGATCGGACGTCGCGTCCCTGAATACCAGGGCTAAAAAGGCAGGCGACAAATACATCCTGAACGGGAGCAAAATGTTCATTACCAACGGCTCTATCGCGGACGTCGCCGTTATCTACGCCAAGACGGACAAGGACCTGAAACATGCCGGCATTTCTGCATTCATTGTTGAAAAGGGGACACCGGGTTTTTCAGCCAGCAGGGACCTGATCAAAATGGGGGTACGGACGTCCCACACATCGGAACTGGTTTTTGAAGACTGTGAAATCCCTGCAGAGAATCTTATCGGGCAGGAGGGGGCAGGATTCCTCATGGCACTGCAGACCGTTGAGTGGGACCGCAGTGCGCTCCTGGCCCCGTTTATCGGGGGCATGACATACGTACTCAGAAAATGCGCGCGCTATGCAAAGGAAAGACATCAGTTCGGCCGTCCCATCGCCGATTTCCAGGCCACCAAGCATAAGCTCGCGGATATCAAGATTTTCATCGAAGCAGCACGCTCCCTGTGCTATCGGATTGCCTGGTGTAAAGACCAGGGGAGGCCGCTGAATCATCTGGAGGCGGCGGTGGCCAAACTCTTCGTGGGAGACTGGAGCCTGAAACCCGCCAATGACGCCATGCTGCTGCACGGAGGGTATGGGTACTGCTACGAATACGAAGTAGAACGTTTCTTCAGGGACAGCCGTCTTGCGCCCATCGGCGGCGGGACCTCGGACATACAGAAGAAGGTCATTTCCAAGCTGATGTAAGGTTGGAGAGGAAGACCAATGAACTTTGATCTTGATGAAAAGGAATCATCCCTGATCACCGGTCTGAGAGAGGCTATAGACAAAGAGGCGGAGAAGAGGTTGAAATACCTCAGATCCAGTGACCCCCTGGAATGCCTCAATCTCTTTATGGACTACCTCACGAAGCTCGCAGGAATAGGCTACCTTGCCATCGGTGTCAGAGACGGGAAGAATTCCACCGTTCTCGTGGCCGCCCAGGAAGAGCTGGCCTCACTCTCCCCTTCCCTTTTTCTTTCCATCGAATACAGCACCCGAATCTTCGGCAGACTGATCGCCGGTTATGGCACATCTCACCAGCAGGACGCGATACTCCCTCCCCTGGAACAGGGCCGCCATGTGGCAAGCGTTGCTTTGACCGAGGGCGGGATGAGCGTCGAAAACGAAGGATTCAAGACGACAGCCGCGGTTTCCGGCAACGGGTTCCTGATCACTGGAAGCAAGGATCATGTGATAAACGGGACAATGGCTGACCGGACCGCAGTGGTCGCGCAGTCCGGTGAAAAGCTCATGGTCGTTCTCGTAAGGACGGACTCGGCAGGGGTCCACGTGGGGGAACGCTACACAACCATCGGGTACGAGGGGACTCCGGCAGCGCCGCTCCATCTTGACGGGGTATTGGTCCCCTCCGAACAGGTCATGGGCCCTTTCGAGCCGCCGGACATTCTGGAGAATCTCCGCCGCTGGGAAGATCAGGTGCTCATCAGTGCGAGCCTCGGGCTCATGAAGCGCTCGTTTGAGAGTGCTCTGGACCACGCAAAAAAGCATATGCGCGGGGGAAAACCTATCATTGCCTATCAGGAAGTGGGATTTAAACTGGCGGAAATGTTGACTCTCCGTCAGACAGCCCAATTGCTCGCCCACCGGTCGGCATGGATGGACGAAACAGGGGACCGGGAAAGGGATGTCCTGGTCAATTGCGCCAAGGCCTTCTGCACCGAATCCGCGGAACAAGTAGCAAGCCAGGCACTCCAGATCCTGGGAGGGAAAGGCCTCATCAAGGGGAACCCCGCTGAAGAGAGCTACGGGTCCGCCAAATACCTTCAGGTTGCCGGTACCTCCTCGGAAATAACCAGGGTCAAGATTGGCGACAGCATACTTGAAAGGGTCTGATGATGGAAATCATTGATTCCCGGATCGACACCAACGGCAGAGAATACAGAGAAAATTACTCGCGCATGGAGACCCTGCTTGTCGCCCTTCGGGAAGCGATGGAAAAGGCCCGAAACGAGCGTTCTGAAAAAGCGCGGGCGAGACTGAAAGAACAGAATAAGCTTTCCGTCAGAGAGAGGATAGACTTGCTTCTCGACAGAAACACGCCCTTTCTCGAGATCGCTCCGCTTGCGGCACACGGCCTGTATGACAAGAAAGTGCACGGCGCCGGGATCGTGAGCGGCATCGGACTTGTTGAAGGCCGCGAGGTCGTTATCCACGCCAATGATTCCATGATCAAGGGCGGCACCATCTATCCCTTGGGGGTCAAGAAGGGTCTCAGGACCCAGACCATAGCCATGGAAAACCATCTGCCTCTGATCTACCTGGTCGATTCGGGTGGGGCCTACCTGCCGCTCCAATCGGAGATTTTTCCGGATGTGGACGATGGGGGCCGCATATTCTACAACCAGGCGGTCCTCTCCAAGATGGGAATTCCGCAGATATGCGGTGTTATGGGTCTGTGCACCGCCGGGGCCGCTTACATCCCGGCTATGAGCGATGAAGTGGTCCATGTAAAAGGGACCGGTGCCATTTTCCTCGGAGGTCCTCCCCTTGTGCGTGCCGCTACCGGAGAAGAAGTGACGTCGGATGAACTGGGCGGCGCAGAGGTGCACTGCCGGCAGTCGGGCGTCTCAGATTACTTCGCAGAAGACGACCAGCACTGTATTGAGATCATCCGGCAGATCATCAGGGGCCTTCCATCCATCCGAAAGACCGAGATACCCAGGCAGGAACCGAAAGGCCCCCTCTATGCACCGGAAGAGATTTACGGCATCGTGCCCAGGGAGCTCAGCACGCCCTATGATGTGCGCGAGGTAATTGCCAGGATGGTGGACGGCAGCGAATTCCTCGAATTTAAAACCAGGTACGGACCGACGCTCGTCTGCGGCTGGGCATACATTCACGGGTATCAGGTGGGCATCCTTGGAAATAACGGGATCCTGTTTTCCGACAGTTCCCTCAAAGCCACCCAGTTTATCCAGCTTTGCGACAAGCGGGGCATCCCCCTCATCTTCCTCCAGAACATAAATGGATACATCATCGGGAAAGAATACGAGCGCGGCGGCATCACGAAAGACGGCCACAAGATGGTCAACGCGGTTGCCACGTCAACCGTTCCCAAGTTTACGGTGATTATCGGGGCCTCCTTTGGGGCGGGCAATTACGGCATGTGCGGCCGCGGGTATTCACCCCGCTTTCTGTGGATGTGGCCAAACGCACAGATAGGTGTGATGGGCGGTGAGCAGGCGGCACAGGTCATGATCACCGTGAAAAACGATCAGCTCGCAAGAGAGGGCACGCCGCCTCTCCCGGAGGAGATGGTGGAACAGATCAAGGCGCCCATCGTCGCATCGGCCCAAAGGGAGGGCAATGCATATTATTCAACGGCCCAGATGTGGGACGACGGCATTCTGGATCCGGCCAAGACGAGAGATGTGCTGGGTCTCGCCATCTCTGCGGCCTTGAACGCGCCGCTGCGGGACGACAGGTATGGGTATGGCACCTTCAGAATGTAACGAGGCTTCCGTAAGGGCCTCATCTACAGCGGTGCACTGCCTCTTGAGAGGTCAAAGACGAATGCGTGGGTTCTCCCTCCCGCAGATCGGAAGGCATTAAGTACTTTTGGGAGGCTGCCCGGGCATCGCGCTTTTAGGGAACCCGGATGGGGGGAGATTATCAAGGCTGGCACAAAAGGTGATGGCTTTAATGGACTCTGAAGGTGGGGCATTGTGTTCAAGAAGGTACTGGTTGCAAACAGGGGCGAAATAGCGGTCCGGATCATCCGCACCTGCCGGGAGATGGGAATTCAGACCGTGGCCGTGTATTCCGATGCGGACAAGTATGCTCTTCATGTGCTCGAGGCCCATGAGGCAGTGCACATCGGCCCCTCCGAACCATCCGGGAGTTACCTGAACCCGGAACGGATCGTCGAGGCTGCGCGCAAGAGCGGCGCAGAAGCCCTCCATCCTGGCTATGGATTCCTTGCGGAGAATGGTGAGTTTGCCGCCCTCGTCGAGTCAGCAGGCATCTCTTTCGTGGGACCGCCTTCTGCGGTCATCAGGAACCTGGGCGACAAGACAAAGGCGCGGAAAATCATGCAGGCAGCAGGTGTCCCGGTTATCCCCGGAACCATGGAGGCAATGACCGACGTGGACACCCTCTGCGGAGAAGCCGACCGCATGGGGTTTCCCGTTCTGGTGAAGGCGGCAGCGGGAGGCGGCGGAAAGGGAATGCGCACCGTACAAGGTCCCGAGGACATGCGTGAAGCCTGTATTGCCGCAATAAGCGAAGCGCGGAAGGCCTTTGGGAACGGCGCCGTGTACCTGGAAAAACACCTCCTGAATCCGCGGCATATTGAGTTCCAGGTTCTGGCGGACCATCACGGACATGTGGTCCACCTCTTCGAAAGGGAATGCTCCATACAGCGCCGTCACCAGAAAATCATCGAGGAGACCCCCTCCCCCGTACTGACCCCTGCGCTTCGCGAATCAATGGCAAAAGCGGCGGTGTCGGCTGCAGCGGCTGCGGGGTATGTCAATGCCGGGACCGTGGAATTCCTCTTCGAGCCCCCCGACAGGTTTTATTTTCTTGAAGTGAACACCCGGCTGCAGGTGGAACATCCCGTCACGGAAATGATAACAGGCCTTGACCTTGTTCGGCACCAGATGGAGATCGCAGCCGACAGTCCCCTGCCCTTTGCGCAGGGAGACCTGGTCAGACGGGGGCATGCCCTTGAGTGCCGGATCTACGCGGAGGATCCGACGGACCGATTCTTTCCGTGCCCCGGGCCAATACTGCTCTACCGGGAACCGCGCGGTCCGGGAATCAGGGTGGACGGCGGTATCTACCAGGGATTCGAGGTTCCCGTTGAATACGATCCTATCCTCAGCAAGGTCATTACGTGGGCGGAAGACCGGAAAGCGGCCGTCAACCGAATGCTCGGCGCTCTCCGGAGATACCCGATTCTCGGGATTCGCACCACTGTCCCTTTTCTCATGGATGTGGTACAATCCGACCCATTCATTAAAGGCGAAACACATACCGGCTTTATTGAAGAACATTTTCCCAACTGGTCTCCTCCCGAAAAGATGCACCATGTCGCCGCGATTGCGTATGCAGCAGGCAAATCGACCGGCGCCGCCCGGACACGCCCGGCATGGACAGAAAAGGGAATACCGGCCACCCCGTGGCAGGCCCTTGGACAATGGACCCTATAATAAGGAACCAGATTGCATTATCAGCTGGACATAGAAGGTGAAGCGATATCCCTGGATTTCTCCCCGGTTGAAGGAGAGAATACGGCTGACGTATCAGTGGATGGAGTGAAACACCGGGTCTGCTTTCAGACCGTCCCGGAAGGACGCCTGCACCTGGTGATTGATGGAAAGGCTGTTGAGGCATTTCTCGTTGCCGTTGAGAACGGAAAGCAGATCTTCGTAGACGGGCATACCTTCCTGGTCCGCGAAGCAGGCAATAGATCTTCGAAGAGACCCGGGCGCCGCTCGGCTGATGAAATTCCCGATCAGGTCACACCGCCCATGCCTTCCGTGGTGGTAAGAATACTCGTAAAGGCGGGCGATCATGTCAGGAGAGGCCAGGGGCTGGTGGTGGTGAGCGCCATGAAGATGGAGACCACCCTGGTTGCACCGCATGACGGGAGGGTTGCCGGGATACACACGGCAATAGACGCCAGGGTTGCTCCGGGAGACATCCTGGTGGATATTGAAAAGGAAGTGTCAGAAAATGAGTGAAGATCTCCTTTATGCGGTAAAGGGACGAACGGCGTTTCTCACCATCAACCGGGAACCCCGGAGGAATGCCATCAGCCAGGAGATGATTGTAGCTTTCCGGAAACATCTGAAACAGATTGAAAAGGATCGACAAATACGGGCGGTCTGTATTACCGGCGCCGGTGACAAAGCATTCTGCGCGGGCGCGGACCTCGCGCTCACCTTGACTAAGGGCAAAGGAGCTCTTAAGGGAGCGGAAAATTACGCAACGCTCCTCAAGGAGATGTCGCATTTCGGCAAGCCTCTCGTGGCAAGAGTGAACGGGCACTGCCTCGCAGGCGGACTTGGGCTGATGCTCTCCTGTGACATCGTGATCGCGCGGAACGACGCCTATTTCTGCA